>DASYHQ010000041.1 GCA_035998445.1 Tepidisphaeraceae bacterium
CCGCATATAACTTCGCTAAGCGACTCAAAACCCTGCATGGCCTCACGCCCCACGAGTTCATCTGCAAGAAGTGGCTTGAAGACCCTAGCCAGTTCCATTCAGATCCGAACCAGCACATGCTGGGACTGTACACCTAACCTCATTTCAGGTCGCCCACTTGGCCCTATGAACGATTTGCACGAAACGTGGGGAACGAACACGTGATGCTCGGCGTCGCTCAATGGGTCCACCTGTTCGGGCTCTGCTCCGCCGCTCTTGCGATCGTGCCAAAAGGTTGGAGACGTTGGGTCGCGATGCTTGCCTTCGCCACCAATTGCATGGCCCTCATCCAACTGGGACGGCCGCTTCGATACTGGTGGGGTGAACTGGCACCGCGATGGTGAACGCCACTCTAGTGAGATCAAGTACTTCGACGGAGTCCTTATGCGGCATTCGACTGAGTCAGATGCGGCACCAACGGCCGACCCCATCCCCATGGCTTACGCCACGCCATCGGCCGGCGACCCGCGGCGGGTGGGCCGGTTGCGGTGGACGCTCTGGTTGCTCGTGGCGGGATGGGCGGCGTGCCTGGTGGGGATCTTGTCGCTCGTCACCATCGACGCTGAAACGGCGGTCGTCAGCGGACCGGCGCTCGTCCTCATCGGCATTGTCACCATCGTCTATGCCAGCCGCGCTGGGTTGCCGCTGGCGCGCGCCATCGGCATCGCGCACGTCGTGATCGTGACGTTTCTGACGTTAATGGTCTCCGTGAACAACTGGAGCCCCGGGCGGGCGCAGGACCCGCTTTTCGTGTTCGGTGGGTTCTACCTGCTGTTGATCACGCTGCCGACCCTGGCCGCAGCACTGAGCCTTCGAGCACAGCTGCGCGATATCGAGGCGTACGACTTCGGCTGGATGCTGGAGGGACGCCCCGTGGCGGTGTCGGGCATGCTGCTGGGCGGCATGATCATGATGATGGGTTTCTTCAGCGGCGTGGTGGGCGTCGGAATCGCCAGTGGCCTGATGTCGGCGGCGGGACGATCATCGCGGGTGGCCTGATCGCCTACGCCGTTGCCAGCCGACCGAGCTAGTTTTAAGAAGTCGTGCGACGCGACGCCGTCTCTCCTAAGATGTGTTGATGAGTTCCGCCCCCGCGATCACGCCTTTGAAGCTCGACCTGAAGAAGGACGAACGGCTGCACGTCGAATGGTCCGACGGGCGGGCGTGCGACTACACGCTGTCGTACCTGCGGACGATGTGCCCGTGTGCGCTCTGCAAGACCGTGCGCGAGGGGGCCAACCCGCACGATCTCATGCCGCAGCCGAAGAAGAAGACGTCGCTGACGATTCTGCCGGGGAATTTCTCGGAACCGTTGAAGGTGTTGTCGGCGGAACTGGTGGGGAATTACGCGCTGCAACTGGAATGGTCGGACGGCCACGGCAGTGGGATTTACTCGTTCGCGTACCTGCGAGAAATCTGCCCGCCCGAGTGAGTACATCCCGCTATCCTGAAAATGTCATCCCGAGCGGAGCGGTAGCGACTCGAGGGATCTCGAACGGCGGATGGCGTCAGCAGCGAATCGAGATCCCTCAGGTCGCTACCGCTCCCTTCGGGATGACAACCTGCGAGAATGCGACCGCTTTATTTCCCCCGAAAGCATTGCCTACATATTCCCCATCGCCTGCGACAGCCGCCGCACCTCGTGAAGCGCCATGCCGCCCAGCTTGGGGATGGTTTCGCCCATATGGGGGATGATGCCATGCCCCAGCCCCAGCCGGCTGGCCTCGCGCAATCTTGTCTCCAACTGCGGCACGCTGCGGATCTCGCCGCCCAAGCCCAATTCACCGATCGCCAGCGTGCCGGTGGCCAGCGGTTTGTTCATGTGGGCGGATGCGATGGCGAGCGCGATCGCCAAATCGGCGGCGGGCTCGGCGATCTTCACGCCGCCGGCGACGTTCACGAAGACATCGTCCGCCGCCAGGCGCATCTCGGCGCGTTTCTCTAAGACGGCGATAATCATCCCCACCCGGTCCGCCGACACGCCGCTCACCTTGCGCCTCGCCGCGCCGATCACGCTGCTGGCCGTCAGCGCCTGCACCTCCACCAGCAGCACCCGGCTGCCCTGCATGGCCGCGGTGATCACGCTGCCGCTGGGTTGGCCTTGCGGGCCGTAGTGTTCCAGGAAGAGATTGCCGGGGTCCAGCACCTCGCGCAATCCTTCGCCGGTCATTTCGAACAAGCCCACCTCGTGCGTGCTGCCGAAGCGGTTCTTCACGCAGCGGACGATGCGGTGCGCGTGGTAGCGGTCGCCTTCAAAGTAGACGACCGTGTCCACGATGTGCTCGACGATCTTCGGCCCCGCCAGCGTGCCCGCCTTGGTCACGTGGCCCACGAGCATGATCGCGATGCCGGTCGCCTTGGCTAAGTAAACCAGTTCCATGCAGCAATCGCGCAACTGTGTCACGCTGCCCGGGGCGGCCGGCAGGTCGGGCTTGTAGATCATCTGGATCGAATCGATCACCACGACGGCCGGCTGCACCTTGTGGATCTGCCCGATGATGCGCTCGAGGTTCGTCTCGGCCAATACGAGCAGGTTGGAATTGCCCGCCCCCAATCGCGAGCCGCGCAACTTCGTTTGGCGCGCCGATTCCTCGCTCGTCACGTACAACACACGCTTGCCTTGCGCAGCCCACTCCGGCGTTTCCCCGGGCAAGCCCGGGGCTATGTCGGGGCGACGCGCCTTCTTCCGATCATCTTTGGCGACCTTGTCTGATCCCTTGGCCAGTTGATGCGCCACCTGCAGCAACAACGTCGATTTTCCGATGCCCGGCTCGCCGCCCACCAGCACCGCCGACCCCGGCACCACGCCGCCCCCCAGCACGCGGTCGAACTCGCTAATGCCGCACGGCGTGCGCGGCGTGTCCGCATCATCAATCTCATCAATGGCCACCGCCTGCGCCCCGGCGAACGCATCGCCGCCGATCGCCGCCCCGCGACTGCCCAACGGCTGCCGGCTCGCCGCCCGCGGGTCGGCGGTGGGTTCCTTGTACTGCTCCAGCGTGTCCCACGCGTTGCAATCGGGACATTTCCCGAGCCATTTGGGATGAACGCTGCCGCAGGAATTGCACAGGAATTGAACGCGCGCTTTGGCCATAGGGGTATCGCTATTCTAGGCGATCTTGCCCGCCAAATCGCGTCGGTGAACAGGTGGTGCTTGTGGGATAACGGATCAACATTCACTGGCCGGGGCCGACGGCGAGCGTTCGAATCACAAGGACCGTCGCGGCCCCGGTCCAGTGCAGAGTGCAGTGTTTGGTTAGTCTGCCGCCGCGCGGCCGGACAACAACCGAGCGACGCTGGTGATCGCGAACAGCGAGGCGACCACCCAGCCAACCATGAGCAGCAAGTATAGCGGAGGCGTTAGCAAACGGAGCGCTCCCGGAACAGCCTCGCCATTGGTCAGCCATCTCCCATGCGAGTCGGCATAGCGGAGGCCATCCGCGAAGTAGCCGTCGGGCGGATGCATGAGGGTGATGGTCGCCATCTCGCAGAGCCGCACTGACACGAACAGGCCCAAGATCAGGCCGCCGAAGAACAAGACGCCTGTCATGCAACCGAGCCGTTCGTACCTTGCCCGCCACGCGGACCTGATCCGATTTCGAAGAGGTTTGGAGTTCTCATCCACGATCGCCCCGGCAGACTAACTAGTGATTAATCCGACCGGCGCCTCTCGCGAATCACGCTAATCTGCGCCGGGCGCACATTATCATCCGGCGGGTCGGATGGCCAGATCGTCGGTATCGCTGCTTGGGGGCGGCGGTTGGGGAATGGCGGGGCGCGGGGTGGGGGGACGATAGCCGGTGTGCGGCGCACATCAGCATGCCGGGTGCCACGGGCGGTACGCCGCCCGTGCGCTAGAGCGTGTTACGCACTTTCCAGCTCAGAAACTGGCTTGGGTGCCACGGTTTGGTACTCCAAGCCGTGCCGGTACGCGCAGACACGGCTTGGCGTACCAAACCGTGGCACCCAAGCGTCGTCACGCTTGCGTTACTGACCCCGAATGTGCCTAACACGCTCTAGGGTCTGGCAGAAACATCGGAGTGGTCAGATGTTTCGTCTGACCGGTCAGATGAGTCATTGGAGTGGTCCGAAGGAAAATCGGAGTGGTCCGATGAATCATCGGAGTGGCCCGAAGGAAAATCGGAGTGGTCCGATGGTTCATCGGAGTGGTCCGAAGGAAAATCGGAGTGGTCAGATGAATCGTCTGACCGGTCAGAAACAAAATCGGAGTGGTCAGATTTCGGGGTCAGACGGGTGCAGGATTTTGGCATGCGCCGGGGGAGGGTTGGATGGGGCGTTAAAGCGGGTTTTTATGGGGCGGGGGTGGGAGGGGGGCGAGGCGGGGGTGGATTTTGCGAGCGATTGCGGGGCGGCGTTAAAGTTGGCGCGGGAGTGGGGCGATAGTCTTAATACGGCGATGGCCGCGCGGGGCAATCGGCGGGGGGGGCGAACGGTTAGGGCACTTGAACGACGCGCGGGCCTGCGGGGCGGGCGGCGCGGGAGAGGATTGGGATGGGTAAGACGTACCTGCCAGTGAAGGATGCGGAGTTCCACACGTTCGCCGGCGGTCTGGTGGCGGCGGTGGCGGCCGATTATGCGGCGCTGGGCGTGCCGCAGGCGTTGGCCGACCGGATGGCGGCTGAATATGCGGCGTTCGACGAGCGCTACGCGCGGTCGAACAATCCGGAGACGCGCGGCCGTGCGACGATCGAGCGTCGGCGAATCGGCCGCGCCGTGCTGACGCGCACGATCCGAGAGGCCGTGGGCATGATTAAGGCGAACCCACCGGTCACAGCCAGTCAGCTTTACGATCTGGGTCTGAACGAGCGCGCCGATGCCGTCCGCCGCTCGGTGATGGCCCCCATCGATTCGGCGCCCGCGCTAACGGTGGCGGAGGTGGAAGGGCACCGCGTGACGGTGACGCTGGGCGACGTCGCATCGCCCAAGAAGCGGGCCAAGCCCGAATCGGCCGACGGCGCGGTCATCCTGATGCACATCGGACCAACGCCCCCGGCCGACCTGGGCGAGTGGCGCTTCGCCGCCCTCACCGGCCTGACGCAGGTCGACATCGACGTGCCCGCCTCGGCCGCGCCCGGCGCGATCGTCTGGCTGTCCGCCCAATGGTTCGACGGCCGCAAGCGTATGTCCGCCGCCTGCCACCCCATCTTCACCCACGTCCAACACGGCGGCTCGCTGCGCATCGCGGCGTGAGGCGGCGTTTCGTGGGGTGTGCTTCAGCACCTTGCGCATCAAACAGGCAGTCCGTTGAACGAAACGGCCTTCAAGACCGAAGAATGCGTAGCCCACGAATGAGCACGAACGAACACGAATGAGTGCCAAACCCATCGCATGCACCTTCCTACTTTTCGTGCTGATTCGTGCCTGTTCGTGGGCACGCTTTCCTGCTTGATGCGCAAGGTTCTTCTGCACGCATCTTGCGATTCGACCCGGAACAGGACGCGCGTTGAAGCACGCCCTACGCACCTGGCCCAGCGGGCGACGCCAATCGGAAGGCGGAAGGTGGCCGGGGGCGAATGAACAAGCCCCAATACCAAACAGATGACGGAGGCCCGAATCCCAACGGGAAGCGCCTGCTCTGCGTCTGCCTCAGTGCGCTCTGTGTCCTCTGTGGTTCGATCGCTTCTTTCCCCTGCCCTCATCCGCCTTTATCATCCATCCCACATGCTGCCTGCGCTCTGGACATATCAGCGGTTCATCTGGTCGCGAGCCATTGGCGATTTGCGGCATCGGTATGCGGGGACGGGGCTGGGAATCGTGTGGAACGTGGTGCATCCGCTGACGTTGATCGGGTTGTATTCGGTGATCTTCACGGGGCTGTACCGCAACACGCCGGTGCCGGGGTTGGATAGTCGGTTTGCGTATACGCTGTACTTGTGTGCGGGCTTTCTGCCGTGGCTGGCGTTCGCCGAGTGCGTGTCGCGGGGCAGCGGGGCGTTCATCGACAACGCGCCGTACCTGAAGAAGCTGCCGGTGCCGGAACAGGTGTTCGTCGCGCAGACGGCGGCGTCGGCGACGCTGGGGCTGGTGGTGAGTTTCTCGCTGTTGGTAATTCTGTCGCTACTGCTGGGACATCGGCCGATGTGGACGTGGCTGCTGTTGCCCGTGCCGTTGGTGGCGATGCAGATGCTGGGGTTTGGCATCGGGCTGCTCGCGGGGACGATCAACGTCTTCCTGCGCGACGTGGGGCAGCTGATTACGATTGGCCTGCAGGTGGCGATGTGGAGCCTGCCGATCGTTTACCTGATCGGCACGCTGCCCGCGTGGCTGCGGCCGGTGATGCTGTTCCATCCGCTCTACCCCGCGGTGGCGATCACGCGCGATTTGTTTCTGTACGGCCAACTGCCCGAGCCCTGGATGTGGGCAGCGCTGATCGGCTGGCCGGCGATCTTCATCGCGATCGCGGCAATGGCGTTCGGGCGACTGCGCGCGGAGATACGGGACGTGCTGTAGAAAGCGGGCCGTCGGGCCTATGAAATTCGGATAACCGCGGAGACGCGGAGAGCGCGGAGACAGAGGGAGAAAGCCAAAAAAGATTCTCTTCTCCTCCTGTCTCCGCGCTCTCCGCGTCTCCGCGGTTCATTCTTTCATTGTAAAGATGCGCAACGCGCGGACAGATCGTCAGCGACGCGGGTGATGAGGTCGGCGACGTTGGCGCGGGCGGTGGCGGCTAAGGCGGTGAGGCGCTGCCGTGGAACGGGGACTGCGGTCGGCAACGCCGACAGGATGCGGGCGGCGTCGGTGAAGTCGGGGACGCGGGCGGTCCGCAACTGGTTGGCGAGGGCGGCGACCTTGCCGGCGCGTTCGATCAGCACCGGTCGCGCGCCGGCCCAGGCGGCGATCACACCGCCGTGGTAACGGCTGGTGACGACTGCCTCGGGCACGCCCCACGACTGCACGAGGGCCGCAGCGGTGGGGGCGTTTTCGTAGTCCGGCAAGCGGATGTCGGTCGGGCGCGAGGCGGCGTCGATCATCGACAGAAGCTGTCGTTCCGATCCTTCCAGATCGCGCACTTCCTGTACCAGCCAGCGCACGGTTTGCTTCGATCGCGCGCAATCGATGAGTTGCGCGATCGCTGCGGGCTGAAATTGCTTCGCATCTTCGAAGTTCAGCACTAGCCCCAGCACACCGGTTTCCGGCGCGGGCCACTTCACATCGGCCAGGTAGGCGTGGGCCAGATCGGCGCCGGCGGTCAGGGTCTGGCGATCGTACACGTTGCCGAGCAGTTGGGCGGACCAGTCGTCGCGCGTCCAGATGTGCGTGGCGGCGGCGATGATCGTGCGGGCGGCGGGTGCGCGCAGGGCGGTCTCGTCGTCCACGCCGATGCCCACGTAGTACATCCGCCGGCCGTGTTGCTGGCAGGTGGCGATCTCACCGATCAAATGGTCGTAGAACCAACTGCCGACCGACACCTGGAACGGCGTGTCGCCGACGCCGATCCACGCATCGCAATCACGAATGGCGGCCTGGCGAATCTCGCGCGTGTAGTGCAGCCATTCGACCTGCGGGTAACGCAACTTCAGCGGGGCCAGTTCGAACGGCACCGAACAGGTCAGCTTCACCTCAAGGCCGCTCTGCGCGACGCCCGCTAGAAACCCAGCGAGCATGAGGTCGTCGCCGACGTTGCCCGCACCGTAAAAATGATGACCGATGTGAAGACGCATCCGAATTTATTCCAACGTAATGTCCAACGGCAGTTTCGCGATGCCGTAATAGCGAGGCGGCGTTTCGCCCGTCGGGTGGACGGCGATCGGGCCGAGGCCCTCGTGCTGGTCCTGAATCACGCCCACGTCTGGTGCTCCTGACATTTGGGTCGATTCGCTGCAACCGACGCTTAGCGTGTACTCGCCCGGCTGCACGTCGAGCGTGAGGCGGAACGTAATGATGCGCTCGTCGCCGGCGGACATCGGGGGCAACGGCACGCGCTGCTGTTTCGTGCCGGCGGCGAAGACGAGGTTGCCTAGGCGGTCGTAAAGATGAATGCCGCACGACGGCCGCTCGAACGGTTCGGCCGCGGTCAGCAGCACGCGCAGGACGATCGGGTCGCCCTGCGTGGCGATAAGGCCGGACTGGCCGTGCGCGTTCGCAAGGGTGGCGGCGATCAGGCGCAAGCGCCCCTCGCCGTGACGCGCGCGGGCGCAGGGCAGGATGTCGTTGTCGATCAGCCCCTGGCGAACGTCAGCGAGTAATATCGCGGCCGGCGCGGCGTCGGTTGCATCTGTGTTGGCAGGCCCGGGCGCACGCAGCGTTTGCCCGAGCAGCGAGTAGTACCGCGCCACCGCCTCGTCGGCCGGGCCGGTGAAGGCGGTTTGGCCGTGGCTGAGCACCATCGCGCGGTCGCAGAGGCGTTGGACGAGTTGCATGTCGTGCGAGACGAAGAGCATCGTCACGCCGTTGGACAGCATCTGTTCGATCCGCGCGACGCACTTTTGTTGGAAGAAGACGTCGCCGACGCTCAGGGCTTCGTCGACGATGAAGACGTCGGGTTCGAAACAGGCGAACATGCTGAACGCCAGCCGGACGAGCATGCCACTGCTGTACGTGCGCACCGGGCGATCGAAGAACGCGCCCAGTTCGGAGAATGCTTCAATCTCGCCGACCTTCTGCGTGCCGTAACCCGGCGGGAAACCGAGCAGTTCGGCCCCTTGCAGCACGTTCTGCCGGCCGGTCAGCTCGTGGTTCAGGCCCGTGCCCAGTTCTAGAAGGCTTAGCACCCGACCATGAATAGCGAACGTGCCGGCGTTGGCGTGCATGGCGCCGGAGAGGATCTTCAATAGCGTGGACTTGCCCGACCCGTTGTGACCCAGCACGCCGAAGCACTCGCCGCGGCGCACGCTGAACGACACGTCGCGTACGGCCCAAAAATCGCTATGTTTGCTGACCGCGCCCAGCGTCAGCCACTCGGCCGCCCGGTGCCATGGGTTGGCATAGAGCTTGAACCGCTTGCCAAGCCGCTCGGCGATGACGATGGGTTGATCTGTGGAACGCTCGTCGGTCACGCGGCGGGCATGTTACGAGAGAACGATCCAGATGACGAATGCGGAATGTCGTCTGGCCCCTCTCCCGCATGCGCCGGGAGAGGTTGGGTGAGGGTGATTCGAACTGCTGGCGGTTCTCGTGATTCGAAATCACCCTCACCCTAACCCTCTCCCGGCGTACCGGGAGAGGGGATAAGAGGAAGGTCCGCGGCTTTTGAACGAACAATGCGTCTCCTCATCTCCAACCCGGACACCCTCGGCGACCTCGTGTTGCGCCAGCCGTTGATCGCGGCGCTGACCGAGGCCGGGCACGAACTGATGCTGATCGTCCGGCCGAGCGTCGAGGCGATGGTACGGCAGATCGCGCCGGCGGCGCAGATCGTCACGCTGCCGGCCGAGCCGTACGCGCTGGACACTGAGGGGCCGTGGGAACCGTTTGAAGACCTCTTCGCTCGGGCCCGCACGTTTGCGCCGGCGGCGCTGGTGGTTGCGCCGTTTCGGTGGACGCTGTTCGAGGAACAACTGGCGGTCCGACTGCCCGAGGTGCCGCGCGTCGGCATGAGCGGCAACCTGTACCGCGGCGACCCGTACGCGGGGGTGCCGGCGCCGTCGACATTAACGTTCGACCAAATCGCCCACGTGACCGAGGACGACCGCGAGATCACCAAGAACGCCGCATTGGCAGCAACGCTGATAGGGCGGCCGATCGGACCGATCGACCCGGTCATCACCGTGCCGGCCGAGGGAATGGAAACCGCGCAGCAGTTGCTCGGCGAGGTGGGCTTCATTGCGGGGCAATACTGGACCGCCTGCCTCGGTGGCACCGCTCACGTCACGATCAAAACTTGGCCAACCGAGCGATGGGCTGCGGCGCTGTCGCATTGGGCACAGCGGTACGGGCGAAAGTTCCTGTTCATCGGCTTGCCAGAGGAACAACCGGCCGTCGATGCGGTGCGCGAGGCGATGGGCGAGCAGGCCAGCGCCACGGCGGTGATGATGCGGCCCGGCATTCCGCTGGCGGCGCTGCAGGGGCTGATCGGGTTGTCCAGCGGGTACGTCGGTCACGACACCGGCCCCATGCACCTGGCTGCGGCGCTGCGCAAGCCGGTGCTCGGCGTCTTCGGGCAGGGCACGTGGCCACGCTTCGTGCCGGCGGTCGATCCGAGCGTCGCGCTCTGCGTCGGCGTGCCGTGCGCGGGGTGCGGGTGGATCTGCACGTTCGACCAGTCGTACTGCATCAAGGCCGTGCCGGTCGAACGGGTGACTGGCGCAATTGACGACTTGGAAGCCGGCCGGGTGAATGGCCGCGAGATGCGGGTGGTCGAAATGCCCCCGGCGCTGCTGGCGCGGTTGACGCGCGAGTCGGCACAGGTCGCCGAGGCACGCCTGCGCGAGGCGGCGGAGGCGCGCAAGCAGTTGGCGATCGTTCAAGCACAACTGGCCGAGACGCAGCATCGCGAAGCGGCTGTTGCGCCAAGCGCAGACGCGGCGACCGAGGCGACATTGGAGCCAATGACGCAAACCGCGCCGCCGGCGGTGTCGGTGGCGGAGGGTAATACGGGGGGAGAGGAGACGGGCGGAGAGACAGGCAGGAATGCCTGTCCTACAGAAGAGGGGGCGGGGCAGGCACCTGCCGAGATTGCGACGGTTGCCGAGATTGCGTCGCCCGCGGTGCCCGCGATCGATCCGGCGGCGCTGGCAGATCTCATTGCGCAGCAGGCCGCGCCGCTGCGCGAGCAGGTGGCGGCGCTCGAAACTCGGCTGCGGGCGATGCAGGAGGAACTCGACAAGCGTGCCGCGTTGGGCGTTTCGCCGCCACCGCCATTGCCACCAACACCACCCCAGCCCCGGCGACCGTTGCGGGCGGTGATGATCGATTTGGCGATCGGCCGACAGCACCTGCCGCCACCGCCGCACAAGGCGTTCATTCCCGTGTCGGTCGTCGTGCCGGCCACGGGCGATCTGGAAGCGGTGCGGGCCAGCGTGATGTCGGCGCTCGATCAGGAATACCCCAACCGCGAGGTGCTCGTCGTCGACGATTTGCGGTCAGCCGACGTCAGCGCGTTCGTCGAAAGCCTTGGCGACCGCGTGCGATCGCTCAAGTCGCGCGACGGGTCGATGTTCCAGCTGATCGAGCAGGGCTTCGAACAGTCGTACGGGCAGGTGCTGGGCTTCCTGCGCCCCGGCGTCACCTACAGCGCCGGCACCCTCCTGACGGCGGCGGAGTTGTTCCGCGATAACCGCGGCGCCAACGCGGCCTATTTCGAAACCATCTCGGCCGACGGCGCTTGGCGATTTAGCGCCGGGCCGGGTCGGCAAATCGATCTGGTCGATTTGCTGGACGCTGAGCCACTCGTCTACGAAAGCATCTTCTGGCGCCGCGGCGCGTATCAAATGCTGAACGGCCTGAACACGGGTCGTGGCGCTGCAGCCGACTGGGATTTGACGGCCCGGGCAACGCGCATGTTTGGCCTCTTCCGTGGCGACGGCTCGGCGGCGATCGTGCCCCTCGGTGGCATTGCGCCCGATCCTGCACGCGCGACCGATCTGGCAGGCGCGCGGCAGATCTTCAACGATCGTTTCGGCGCCGTCGGCCGGGCCCGCTGCGATGTCATCCATCGCGTGAACGCGGTGGGCAACAAGGTCGATGCACAAGTGGGCCCAGGCCGCCTCACGTTCCCGCCACCAGCCGGGCCACTATCGCCTGTGCCGCTCAGCGACGGCGGCGCGGCGGTGCCGGTATGCCCGCTGACCAAGCGGCCGGCGGACCGGTTGCTGTTCAGTGACTTCTCGCGCGACCGCGTGCGCACCTTCTACCTCGCCACCGCCAGCCGGCTCGTGCTGTCGCAGGACACCGCCAGCGGCGCGGCTTCGGCCGATGCTCAGCCATCGCTGTACACCGGCCATGCGATCAAAGGGCGCTGGTTGATCGATAAGAAGCCACCGGTCCATGCTGGGCCGCTGATCACGACACCGCAACCCGTTCAGACGCTTGCGATGGCAAGCGATGCGCACGCGGCGGTGCAGTCGGCGCGCAGCTTGATCGATCTGTCGTGCGGCGATGGCGCCGTGCTGACGGCGTTCGGTCGCGACAAGGGCCGCACCAGCCTTGGGCTGACGACCGACGCCGCGCACGCCGCCGCCGCCCGCGCCGCCGGTCACGAGGTGATCGAGGCGGACGCGTTCGATGCGCCCTTTGTGGTGCCCGATGGCGGTACGTTCGACGTCGTCTTCGTCGGGCGGGCGCTGAACCAAACCACCGACCCGCTTGCCTTGCTGCGGCGGGCGAAGAACCTGCTAAATCCTGGGGGCGTCATCCTGTTGACGGCCGACAACCTCAACTCGCTCCTGATCGAGCTGTTCGGCCCCACCTGGGCCGGCTGGGACGGCAACCGGTCGCTCGTCACGCCCGCGTCGCTCAAACGCCTCGCGACGGCGGCCAGTTTGCGGGTGTTGATGATGCGCTCGCAAACGCCTGCCGTCCGGGCGGCGCAGTCGCTGGTGCGCAACCGAACCGGACTCACGCCACCGACGGACGAGATTGGCACAGACGATCTGGCGATCGGCCAGCGCATCGCCGGTTGGGCCAAGTTGCTCTACGACCGCCGCGGACGCGGCGACGTGATTCACGCGGTGCTGGGCAGTGTTTGAATGGGGCAGCGGAATGCCAGGGACTTTTAGTTCGTCATCCTGAGGTACGCCGAAGGATCTCTTTCGCCCCACGTGTGAATACGGGGGGAGATCCTTCGGGGTACCTCAGGATGACGCGGTGTGTGTACGGGATAGATGGCTGCACCACAGCCGATGTTGGATCGTCAGAAGGGTCTATGAACCTCCCGAAAATCTCCATCGTCACCCCCAGCTATAACCAGGGGCCGTACATCGGTTGGACCGCGCGCAGCGTCTTTCTACAGCGGTACCCGAACCTCGAGTACGTGATGATGGATGGTGGCAGCAAGGACAACACGATGGAGGAACTGCAACCGTATGCCGACCGGTTCGCCCACATCAGCTCCGAGCGCGACAAGGGCCAGGCCGACGCGATCGCCCGCGGGTTCCTGAAGACCAGCGGCGAGATCATGGCGTACCTGAACTCCGACGACATGCTCTCGCCCGGCACGCTTCACTGGGTGGCCAAGTACTTCGCCGACCATCCGGACGTGGACGCCGTCTACAGCCATCGCTGCACGGTCGACAGTAACAACAAGGTGATCTGGTATTGGATTCTGCCCGAGCACGACAACTACAAGATGATGCGCTGGGACCTCATCCCCCAGGAGACCTGCTTCTGGCGCCGGCGGATCTACGACAAGGTGGGCAACGTCGACCCGTCGTACCGGTTTGCGATGGATTACGATTTGTTTGCCCGCATCATGCGCGACGGCAAGATGGTGCGCGCCAACCGCTTCCTCGGCGTCTTCCGCGAGCACGAGGTCAGCAAGACGTCGACGCAGATGACGACGGTGGGGGCCGAAGAGGTCAGGCGGGTGCAGAATAAGTATGGCCTGACGTTCAAGAAGTGGGACTGGCTGCGCAGCGCCCGGTTCTACAACAGCGTGATCCGTAATGGTTGTAAGTTTGCCAATGCGCGGATTCAGCTGCCGGGGAACCTACCGGGCGTGGGGTACGACTACGACGAGGTGTGGGGCGGATTACTGGGAGACGGGCGGTTGGCACCACGGGTGGCGGGGTGATGGAAATTGCAAATCCCAAGCCCCAATGACCAACAAATGACCAAATCCCAATGACCAATGAAGAGGGAAAACCTGGGTGATCGGCCCGCCTTCGATCTGGAGGAGCGTACTCCTGCCTGTGTTCTTCTTCGCTCATCGTAAACCGAACCGGTCCGCAGGCGCACCAGCGGACCCTACAAGGCTGATCCTCTCTTGCGGTGGGAGTGGTGCCGGATGGCTGCGACGCCGTGGGGTAGGCGAGGCGCTCGCGATGCCGTCGGCGAGGTGCGGGCGCGGCGCGGGCGGCGAGCGGGATGGGTGTTGGGGACAGAGATGGGACGCGCGAGGGCGTTTTTGCGGGTGCGAAGGGGCCTTGTGGGGCAAAGCGGGGCGGGAGTGGCCCCGCTGGCGCGGGAGGGGGGCGGCGATCCGCTGCGTTCGGCGGGGTCGCGTCATCCGGAGAGGTTGCAAAAGAACGCTGCCGCGTCCGCTCCGACCGTGGCATGGGCGTCTCGCCCATGCTGGTGGTAAGGCCAAAAAACCAGATTGATTGCAGCGGCTCGGTCGGCGCAGCATCAACTAAACAAATTTCTCATTCCAATCCACACGCATGGGCGAGACGCCCATGCCACGGGAAGAGCGGGCCCGTCCGTCTGAAAAAGCAACCGCTCAGGAGGACGAGCACGCGGATGAATTGCCAGCCGTATTGTGGGTCATTCGTGGGGCGGCGGGGCATGGGATTGGGGGATCGGCCCCGCCGTCATTCGTATTCCCTCTCCTTCCCGCTAGAATGGGCCTTTCCATGCCCGCTGTTGCGTCCTCATCTTCCCCGCGTTGCCTGATCATCGTTCCGGCGTTTAACGAGTCGCGATCGGTGGGGAAGCTGGTGGCACGGCTCAGCCGGTGGTTGCCGGGATATGACGTGCTGGTGGTGGACGACGGGTCGACCGACGACACCGCCGTCCAGGTGCCGGATTGTGCGACGGTCATCAGCATGCCGTTCAACCTCGGCATTGGTGGGGCGATGCAGGCGGGGTACCGGTACGCGGCGTTGCACGGGTACGACATCGCGATCCAGTGCGACGGCGACGGGCAGCATCGGCCGTTGGAGGTGCTGCGGCTGGTCGATCACATGACGACAACAGGGTCGGACCTCGTGCTCGGCAGTCGGTTTTTAGAGAACGTGAAGTACCGGCAGTCGATCATGCGCATGACCGGCAGCTTCGTACTGGGGTTTTTGATCCGCGTGCTGACCGGCATGCGCATCACCGATTGCACGAGCGGCTTCCGGGCGGTGAACCGCGAGGTGATTGAGGCGTTTGCCCATTGGTATCCGGAGGATTACCCCGAGCCGGAGGTCATCCTGCTGTTGAAGCGGGCGGGGTTCCGCATTTCCGAGGTGCCGGTGCGCATGCGGCAGCGCCGAAGCGGGGCCAGCAGCATCGGCATGCTGGCGGGGATGTTTTACGTGTTGAAGGTCTTCGTCTGCGTCGTGCTCGACCTCGTGCGCGACCCGTGGCCGCGCAGGAAGGTGCCCGATGTGGATCCGCAGCGTGTTTCTGGTGGTGTTGGGCTTCGGCCTGCTCATTCTCGCCCTGCGCCGCCTTCGCCAGTTTAAGCTGCGCGAGCGCTACGCGCTGCTGTTCATGCTGATGGGCCTGCCGTTCATCGGCCTGGCCTTCTGGCAGGACGGCGTCGGTTGGATGGCCGAGCGGTTGCAGATGCAATACAACACGCTCGCGCTGATCTGCGTGGCGGTCTTCCTGTTCCTGGCGGTGTTCGAACTGCTGACGATCGTGTCGATGCAGGACCGCAAGATCACCACGCTGGCGCAGATGGTCGGTATCCTCATGGAACGGCAGAACTTAAACGAGCGGGCCGTGCGGGATGATCCGGAGAACCGCGCAGGGACGCCTCGTGTCGAGCAGAGGAACGAGGGACCGAACTAAGTTTGGCCCCTCTCCGGTACTCATGGGAGAGTCTGGGTGGGGGTGATTCCGAACCTAATGTCGACGCACGGAGAAGAAGACCGCCCACAAATGAACACGAAGGCACACGAATAGGAGCAATCTCGGCTTTCCCCATTCGTGTTCCTTCGTGCCAATTCGTGGTCCATCTGCAGTTCGAAATGCACCCCCACCTAGCCTCCCCCGGAGTACCGGGAGAGGGACCAGAGACAGATCGGGCCTGTTCCCGATCGCAAAACGACATGCAACTTTGTTGCGTCTTGCGCGTGCCATCGTTTAAGGTAGGGCGCAACGGGAAGGACTGCGCGTGTCGATAGAACTCCACAACCTGAAGAAGAGTTACCGTTCCCCGGAGGGTGGCGCGGTGCCGGTGATCGACGTGCCGGCGTTCGCGGCGGGCGATGGGGAGCAGATCGCGCTCGTCGGGTCCAGCGGGTCGGGGAAGACGACGCTGCTGAACCTAATTGCCGGTATTTTGTCGCCCGATAGCGGACAAATCCTGTATTCCATTGACGGCCGGCAGACCGACCTCGCCGCCATCGGTGAACCGGCACGCGACGCGTTCCGCGGGCGCAACGTCGGGTTTATCTTTCAGACGCATCACCTGCTGCCCGGCTTCACGGCTTTAGAAAACGTGCTGCTCGGCATGAGCTTCACCGGTCGGTCCGCCGACGCCAACTGGGCGAAGCATCTCCTGAACGAGGTCGGCCTGAGCGATCGATTGAACTATCACCCGGAAAAACTTTCCGTCGGCCAACAGCAGCGCGTCGCGATCGCGCGGGCGCTGGCCAACCGGCCCAAGCTGGTCTTGGCAGACGAACCGACCGGCTCGCTCGACGCCGTCAGTGCGCAGCAGGCGCTCGACCTCATCCGCAAGCTGTCGCGCGAGGTCAGCGCGACCCTGCTGCTGGTCAGCCACGACGCCCAGATCACCGGCCAGTTCGAGCGCGTCGTGGATTTGTTTGAACTGAACCGAGCGGCCAAGAAGGTGGAATTGCGGAGTGCGGATCTCGGCGTGCGGATTGAAAGACCGCAGCCCGAAGCCGCGACCTGACTTCCCGTGTTCTCCATTCCGCAATCGGCAATCCGAACTCCGCAATCCCATGAACCTCTTCCAGATCATCCTCAAGAACATGCGTCAGCGGGCGCTGGGCACGTGGCTGACGTTGCTGTCGGTCACGCTCGGCGTGGCGCTGGCGATCGCGGTGCTCATCGTCTACCGCGAGGGCAAGTCGCTCTTCGGGCAGACCGAGTTCGGGTACGACGTCATCATCGGTGTGAACCGCGGCTCGCCAATGCAGCTGGTCATGAACACGGTCTACCACATCGACCAGAGCCCCGGGAACATCCCGTACAGCATGTACGAGATGCTGGTGACCGACAACCAGTACCGCCGCAACGTGAAGATCGCGGTGCCGATCGCGGTGGGGGACAGCTACCTGAACCACCGCATCGTCGCCACGCTGCCGAAGATGTTCGGCTTCGAGAACGACGGTAAGACCCCGCTGCCCGCCGACAGCATCATCCGGTACTCTGGCGACAAAGCGTACGAGTTCGAGACCGGCGGCAGCTTTCACGCCGACAAGTTCGAGGCCGTCATTGGCGCCGATGTGCCGCAGATGAGCGGGCTCGACATGGGCGGCACGTTCCAGATGACGCACGGCGTCCCCGAGCCCAACGCAGAGCCCGACGTACACGACGAGACCTGGAAGGTCGTCGGCCGGCTGAAGAAGACCGGCACTGCGATCGACCGCGTGATCTTCATCCCGCTCATCACGTTCTACTGCGTGCCCGACCACGAGGAGGGCCTTAGCGCCCAGGCGATGATCCGGGCCGGCATCGACCCCACGAAACTGCCCGAGGAACTGCAGCCGAAGCCCGACACGCACGCGCACGACCACGGGCCCGCGACCCAAGGCGACGCGGCCGACGACCATGACGATCACGCCGTGACCGACGACCACGATGATCATGCCGTGACCGATGATCACGACGACCATGCCGAGGCCGGCCATGGTCATGGGCACAACCACGACCATCACGACCACGTCTACCACATCAACGACGACGGCACGGTCGAACTGCACATGCCCAAGGACCAGTGGGCGCTCTCGGCCGTTCTCGTGAAGGCGCGCGGCGGGGACAGCAGCGCGTTTCGCGCCAACGAATTAATGTACATGTTCCGCGTGCGCAACGAGGCGCTGGCGGTGAACCCGGCCCAGGTGATGCGAGAGTTTTTTGACACGTTCTTACGCAGCAGCACGCTGGTGCTGCTGCTGGTGAGCGCGCTGGTGACGATCGTCGCCGCGGTGGGCATTCTGGTGAGCATCTACAACTCGGTGGCCGCCCGACGGCGGGAGATCGCCATCCTGCGGGCGCTGGGCGCTACGCGCGCTAAAGTTTTGTCGATCATCTGCTTAGAGGCGGGCCTGATCGGCTTGGTCGGGGGCCTGTTGGGGCTGGTGCTGGGTCATGCGGTGGCGGCGGTGGGGTCGGGATACATGAAGGCGTTTTTGGGTCAAAGCATCCGATGGACGACGATCGACGAGCGTGAACTGCTATACTTGGTTGGCGTAGTTGTTTTGGCCACCCTCGCCGGCCTCGTTCCCGCCGCCGCCGCGTATAAAACGCCGGTGGCGACGAACTTGGTGCCGAGCTGATTTCTGGTCCCTCTCCCATGTACTCATGGGAGAGGCTAGGTGAGGGTGATTTCGAACTGCTGACGGTTCTCGGTAGAACGAAGTCACCCTCACCTAGCCTCTCCCGGCGTACCGGGAGAGGGACCGGAGCGCGATCTACTGAATGTGAGTTAACTCATGGTACGTCACCTCCTGATCTTCACCCTCGCCCTTGCCCCGACCGTGGCATTCGGGCAGACCACACAACCGGCCGCCGCCGACGCACCGGCCGCTGCCGCCGCCGCGCCACTACCGGCCGATTACGAGCTGCGCACGATGCAGGCGTTCGCCAACAGCGAGTGGCGTAAGTCGCTGACGATGCTGAAGAAGCTCGAGGCATCGCTGGCCGACAAGCCCGACAAGCTCAAGCAGATCCAGGAGTACATCCGCGTCGCCGAGCGCAACATCGCCGACCCCAAGGCCGCCGCCGCGTTCGACCCGAAGTCGATGCTGGTCAATCCGAACGACCCACCGACCGATCCGGACAAGCGCAAGAAGCACGTCGCGCCCACCGGCGACGCGGTGCTGCCGCTGACGATCAAGGAACTGGGCAACTTCCAGTACGACGCCGACAAGGGTGGCAACGTCCCGGCCGACGTGAAGGCGCTCAACGGCGTGAAGGTGCGGCTCAGCGGATACATGATCCCGCTCGACCAGGCCAGCCGCATCACCAATTTCGCGCTCGTGCCCGATCTGCTCTCCTGCTGCTTCGGCGCGCCGCCGTCACTGCAGCACATGGTCGTGGTTCACGTGCCGCAGGATAAGGGCCTGAACTACTACCCCGACGAGATCGTCTGTGAAGGCACGCTCGTCGTTGAAGAGAAGAAGGACGATGAGTTCATCGTCAGCCTGTTCGAGCTGAACGTGACGAGCGTGAAGCCAGCGGTCCGGTGATGGGAATCAGAACAGAGATCCTCGCCGCTCGTTATCCTGAGACGGTGTCAAAGAACGACGCCGCGTCCGCTCCGACCGTGGCATGGGCGTCTCGCCCATGCGTGCGGAGTGGAATGGAAAATTGGATTTATGACCAACAGCGCCGGCCATGCAGGCAGGCATAAATGAGATTGACTGGCCCCATCGCGAGCATGGGCGAGACGCCCATGCCACGGTGAAGGCAGTCACGATCGGATTGTCGCCTGCAATCCATAATGTCGAGGAAGCTATGACATCCACAAACCAAACCAACGTCCCGTTGTCCGAGCGGATCAACTTTCGGCTGCTGGCGTTCTCGATCATCGCGATCGTGCTGGTCGGCACGCCGATCTACTGGTACGTCGACGAGGTCGTCAGTGGCGGCATCAAGGTGCGCGGCGACGTGACCGAGGTGAACCTGAAGGCCATGAGCACCTTCCCGTTCGACCAGGTCAAAGGCACCATCGAGGACGTCCCCGAACGCTGGCGCGCGCTGGACGGCAAGAAGGTCGAACTGGTCGGCGAGATGTACCTCGCCAACTCGGCCGGCGATGAGGTTCGCAAGTTCGACCTCGTCTACAGCATCGCCAAGTGCTGCTTCAGCGGCCCGCCGCAGATCCAGCACTTCGTGCAGGCCACCGGCCGCGACGGCAAGGCGCTACCGTACTACCAGGGCCTGGTGAAGGTCACCGGCACGCTGCACGTAAACGTGAAGCGAGGACCGGAACGCGTGGAAACCGTCTACCAGATGGTGGTGGATTCGATTCAACAGGGGTAGTGGGGGAACGTCAGTACCGTGCGCGTGCAATGCGAATGGATCGGTCGTTCTGAGAGGGTGTCAACGAACATCGTCGCGGATGTCTTCCCGTGGCATGGGCGTCTCGCCCATGCGTGTGGACTGGAACTGGAAGCTCTATTTGTTGGCTGCTGCGCCGACCGAGCCGCTGCAACCAATCGTGTCGTTCGGCCTCACGGCACGCATGGGCGAGACGCCCATGCCACGGCCGGAGCGGCCGCGGTCTTCAACACCTATCAAGGATGACGATTAGCGGCAGGGCGGCAGCACGCTGCCAACTGTTGCGCGCCGCCTATGTCACTCGGCGTCGTCGGCCTTGCTGCACTTGGGGCAGGAGCCGTGGAGCGTGACTTCGGGGTAGGTGATGCGGTAGTCGGATTCCACCTTCATCGACTGGACGAAGTTGGTCGGGATCTGGGCCGCGTCGAGGCATTCGACCTCGCCGCAGTCGTCGCAGACGAAGTGGGGGTGGCTGTGGTTGGCCGCGTGCTGGCGGGTCGCGGCGTCGCCGATCGCGTAGCGCCACGAGCGATCCTCGCCGCGCACGCGGTGGATGATCTTCTTGTCGACAAACGTGTTCAGCGTGCGGTAGACCGTCACGCGGTCGATGTGGCTCGACAGCTTGCCAATGATCTCGGCGGCGTCCAGCGGATGCTTCCCACCCGCCAACACGTCCAGCACGCCCAGTCGGACCGGGGTTCGGCGCAAGTCGTGGGCCTTCAGAATGACTTCGGCAGGGCTGGGCATGTCCCCATATCGTAGTAGCGCAGGCCGTGCGAGGAAAGCGGCGGGGGAAAGTGGGAAGTGGAAAGCGAATGCTGGCCAGGCACGCTCGCCGGCCAAATAGACTTGTCGTCCTGCCGGGGCGCTTACGAAGTAAGACGACGTCGCTCCGGTCCCTCTCCCGGTACGCCGGGAGAGGTTAGGTGAGGGTGATTTCGAACGGCGAAGTGTCCACGAATGGGCACGAATCAACACGAATGGGAAGAGGCAAGATTGGGCATTTACCTACTTGACGCACTCCTGAGCAAGCGATTGTCTCTCCGGTCCCCTCTCCCGGCATTCCGGGGGAGGGTTAGGCACCGTCTGACGTATCGCGCGTGGGCGAGAAGCTTGTCATCCCGACCCTAGAGGTAGCGACCCGACCCATCTCCCCACGGGCGTGAATCGCTCGTCATTCGAGATCCCTCAGGTCGCTACCGCTCCCATCGGGATGACAACCACGCAGATGGGCACTCACTTTGATTCGTCAGACAGTGCCTAGGGTGGGGCATAGCGTGGACGCGTCTAAACCGACCCCCTCTCTAGCCCTCCCCCGCGAGTACACGGGAGAGGGGACCAGAGCAGTGAATCAAGTATGTTGTCGCCCCAGATTGCTTCGCTCTTATTCGTGTTCCTTCGTGCCCATTCGTGGGCACTCCGCCGTTCGAAGTCACCCTCACCTAATGCGCTGGCAAAAGCCATGTCATCCCGATGGGGGCCTTGGCGACCCGAGGGATCTCGAACCACGGACGGCTCTCAGCCTTGGGAGATCCCTCAGGTCGCTACCGCTCCCTTCAGGATGACATTGGGTTCTTTTCCGCTAGCCTTTAGGCTCCCATCGGGGTGACAACCACGCAGATGAGCACTCGCGTTGATCCGTCAGACAGGGCCGCGCCTGCAATTACTTCACCTCGACCGGCTGGCCGTTCTTCTTGGCCGACTCGTACATGGCCAGGATGATCGCGACGGCCTTGCGGGCCTCGGGGCCGTTGGTGTCGGCTTCCTGGCCGGCTTCCCAGCGTTCCAGGATGTGCACGATGTTGTGGCCGTGCATGTCCAGCGGCACGTCGGTCGCGCTGGAGCCACCGGCGGTGCTGGTGGCCTTGCCGGCGCCCGGACCGAGGCGCTCGCGCAGGGCCTCGTCCTCGGGCGTCTCGTTGCGGAACTTGTAGCGGACGAGGCTGTTTTCACTGACCGCGTGACCGTCGCCGCCGCCCACTTCCAGGCGCACGGCGCCACCGGGGTACATCGCCGTGCTGCCGACGATCGTGCCGAACGCGCCGTTCTGAAACTGCAGCGAGCAGCTGAGCGTGTCCTCGACCTCGATCTCCGGGTGAATGCGGCTGCTGGCGTAGGCGCTGACCTGCTTCACCGGGCCGACGACCCATTGAATGAGGTCGACCGCGTGCACCGACTGGTTCATGATCGCGCCACCGCCGTCCAGCTTCCACGTGCCGCGCCAGCCGCCCTCGCGGTAGTACTGGTCGGACCGGTACCACGGCGTCATCGAACCGGCCCAGGCGATGGTGCCAAACCGACCGGCGTCGGCGGCATCCTTCAGCGCGCGGTTGGCGCCGTTCCAGCGGTTCTGGAAGATGCCCGCCAGCTTCACGCCCTTCTTGCTGGCCGCGGCGATGATCTTGTCGATGCGCTCGAGGCTGATCTCCATCGGCTTCTCGACGATCACATGCTTGCCCGCCTCGATCGCCATGATGGCCGGGTCCATGTGGTTGCCGCTGGGCGTGCAGACGTGGACGACCTCCAACTCAGGGTGCTTGGCAAGCATTTCGGCCTCGTCGGCGTAGACCTTCACGCCGGTGATCTTGTGCTTGTCGAGCGACGCCTGCGCCTTGGCCGTATCCTGATCGCACACCGCCACGAGCTGGGTGTTGGGGATCTGGTTGATCAACCGGACGTGCCAATCGCCGACCACGCCCACACCGACCACTGCGTTCCGCCACATCTTTGCCATCGAAAGTGCTCCTGAAGGGTGAGAAGAATGAGCGGGAAAGGGTAAGGGCATCGGCTGGGCAGTACAAGGCTGGACGAGCGCGCCCCGATCCTGTCGCCTACACCCGCACCCGCGCGAACCGTCGGCCGAGCTTCACGACGGTTGGCTCGGCGGTGATCGTGAATTCCTTCTGCGGGTCGGTGACCTTCTCGCCGTTGATGCTGACGGCGCCCTCCTTCACCTTGCGGGTGCCCTCGCCGTTGCTGGTGGCCAGTTTGGCCAGCACGAGCAGCGGGCCGATCTTGTGCGGGCCGGCGGGCACGGTGAACTCGGGCATCTCGTCGGGGACTTCCTTCTTCACAAACTGCTGGATGAACTCGGCTTCCGCAGTCGCCGCGGCTTGGTCGTCGTGCAGCCAGGCGATGATGTGCTTGGCCAGCCGCACTTTTGCGTCGCGCGGCTTGGTGGCGATCTGCTGGCGGATCTCGTCGAGCGGCAGTGTGGTCAGCAGTTGGTAGTAGCTTTCCATCAGGCTGTCGGGCAGGCTCATGATCTTGCCGAACATGCCGTTGGGGCCGCTCGGTGGGTCGGTCAGGCCGATGTAGTTGCCGAGCGACTTGCTCATCTTCTTCGTGCCGTCGAGACCGACCAAGAGCGGCGTGACGATGACGATCTGACCCGCCAGCGCGTCGTCGGGCTGTTCCTCCTGCTGAAACTCCCGGCCGACCATGTTGTTGAACAGCTGGTCGCTGCCGCCCATCTCCACGTCGGCTTCGATCGCCACGCTGTCCCAGCCTTGCAGCAAAGGGTAGAGGATCTCGTGCAGCCGCACGTCGGTTCCCTCGGCGTAGCGCTTGGCGAAGTCCTCGCGCGTCAGCACCTGCGCGACGGTCTTTCGGCTGGCGAGCTTAATGATGTCGACCAGCCCCATCTTGCCGAGCCACTCGCTGTTGAAGCGAATCTCCAGATGCTCGGGATCGGTGCGCAGGACCTTGTCGATCTGCGCAACGTACGTCTTAGCGTTGCTGTCGATCTCGTCACCGCTCAATGGCGGGCGCGTCTTGTTGCGGCCACTGGGATCGCCGACGCGGGCGGTGTAGTCACCGATGATGATGACGGCCTTGTGGCCCCAGTCCTGGAATTGCCGCACGATGCCCAAGGGCACGGCGTGACCGAGGTGAACGTCCGGCGCGGTGGGGTCCATGCCGAGCTTGATGCGCAGGGGCTTGCCGGTCTGCTTCGATCGTTCGAGCTTCTTGCGCAAGTCGGCTTCGGGCAGGATGCGTTCGGCGCGTCGGGCGAGGATGGCGAGTTGGTCGTCGGTGGTCATGGTATCGCGATGGAGGATAGAGGATACGCCATAGCAAGCAAAGCGAGCCTGATGCGTGTGATCATTTAGCCCCGGGCTTGCCCGGGGCCTTCGTCAATGCCCCCGGGGCAAGCCCGGGGCTATGTGGGCACGCTCACGTAGATCGCGGTCGACACCGCGTTGAACATCGCGTGCATGAGGATGCAGACCCACAGGTTGCCCGTGCGCTCATACGCGTACCCGAACGCGACGGCCAGCAGGAAGATCGGCGGCGCCGTCCACGCCGCGTGGACGAGCGCGAACAGCAACGCCGTCGTCAAAATGGCCGCCCAACGCGGCCAGGCCCGCGCGACCGGGCCGGGCTGGGCATAGGGGATGGTTGTGAAGTTGGGATCAGCCTCACCAACCGGAAAGCCACCACGCGGGGCAAGCGCGGGCGTGGGGGTAGCCTCGGGGACTTCACTCCGCCTGCTCAACCGATCGAAGAACGCCGCTAAGATCGTCTGCAGGTGGGCGCGGAACAGCAGTTCTTCAAACACTGGCGCGACGACGACTGCGCCGAGCAGCAATCCCCATCGCGCCCAGCCGCCGGTCGCGGTCTTCAGTTGCAGTAACACATCGTGCGCCTCGGGATGTTCATAGCCGACGAGTTGGTAGATGAGCGTCGCGAAACTGCCGATCGCGAAGACGAACGGCAGCACGATCGCGATGCCCGCAAAAGCTGGCCACGTGCTGTCGAGAAAATGCCGCAGGCCATAGCCCAATCGCGTCACCAGCCCACGGCCCAGCAGGAAGTTGCCGCCGACCAGAACAAGCGCGCCCACCACGCCCGGCAGCGTCATCAGCAGTGCCGTCTCGCCCGGCGACAGCAGGGACAACAGGTCGCCTTGCCGTTGTTCGGGCGTGAGCGTTCCAGCCTTGTAGCTGAAGATCGCCCACTGCAGGCCGAGCCATGCGACCAGGGCCACACCGAGCGTGATGAACATCCCACCCAGATCGCCGCGCGATTCCCAGCGTTCGGGTCCGACGACGCTGCGCCGGCGAAATACGCCACCCCAATGCGCCAGGGGCAGGCCGATCAGCAGCAGAACGATCGCGAACGCGGCCACGTCTTGCACGGCGGGTGCTTCGGCGACGGAAACGACGATTGACATGCCTACCATCCGTTATACATTGACCCGCTCGCGCCCCGGTTGGGGGGCGGCCGATTGTAGCGATGTCCGACGCCAAGCCCACCATCCTCGACGAGATCATCGCCACCAAGCGACAGGAGGTCGCCGAGCGCAAGGTGCGCGTGCCCGTCGAATCGCTCAAGGAGACCATCCAAACCCTCGGCCGCCCGCGCAACTTCTTCCACGCCATCACGAAGACGCCCGTCGGCAAGCCCGTGAACCTGATCGCCGAAGTGAAGAAGGCCAGCCCCAGCGCCGGCGTGATCCGTGAGAACTTCGACCCCGTCGATATCGCCAAGCAGTACCGCGACGCCGGCGCCGATGCGCTGTCGGTCTTAACCGACGAGAAGTACTTCCAGGGCCACCTCGATTACATTCACGCGATCCGCGACGCGGTGAAGCTGCCGGTGCTGCGGAAGGATTTCATCGTCGACCCTTACCAGGTCTACGAGAGCCGCGCCGCCGGCGCCGACGCGATTTTGCTGATCGCCGAGTGCCTGAGCGCCAGCGAACTGGTCGATTTGCAGATCCTGGCGACCGAGTTGCACCTGACCGTGCTGATCGAGGTGCACGACGTCGACAACCTGATGCGCGTGCTCGACCGCGTGATCGGCTTCCCCCACAAGAGCTACAGCCTGCTGGGCATCAACAACCGCGACCTCCGCACCTTCAAGACCGACCTCGGC
This sequence comes from Tepidisphaeraceae bacterium, assembly GCA_035998445.1. NCBI lineage: Bacteria > Pseudomonadati > Planctomycetota > Phycisphaerae > Tepidisphaerales > Tepidisphaeraceae > Tepidisphaeraceae bacterium. Next base: position 25,942 of record DASYHQ010000041.1, read on the forward strand.
ACGACGCTGCGCATGACCGATTTGATCGAGGACCGCAGCGTCCTGGTCAGCGAGAGCGGCATCTACGCCTACGCCGACGTGAAGAAGCTCGCCGAGGCGGGTGTGCGCGGCATCCTGGTGGGTGAGAGCCTGATGCGCTCGGCCGACATCGGCGCAAAGGTCCGCGAACTGTTCGGGCAGGCGTAGACACTTCGCAACGTCTATCAGTTTGATCGCTCTTGGCGTTCCGTGGCATGGGCGCCAGAGCCCATGCGTGCAATAGGGCCAGGCGATCAGATAAGTTTCAGCAGCTTTGGCCGGCGCGTACCGAGCTAATCAGATTCCTCGTTCCAATCCATACGCATGGGCTCTGGCGCCCATGCCACGGTCCAACGCCGGCGCTGCCACGAATTTCGTGCCATCTGAGCGAAGACGAGAACGACGGTTTGGAGCACAGCGCGAAGCGTACGTTCGCGCTGTAGTCTGCTTCTCTTAAGCGAAGAACGCCGGACGGGTCGCTCAAGCGAACCGTCCGGCGTGTCTATCCTTCCTTACGTTTTGCTGGCGCAAACTACCCTTGCGTCCCCCCAACGCGCCGGCGTCGCTTGAGCGCGGCAAGGCCGCACGCGCCCAGCAGGCCGAGCGCCCCCGGTTCCGGCACCGCGGCGACCTGGAAGTCCATGAAGAATCGGCCGGAGTCGCCGAACGTACCCGATCCGTCGGTCAATCGGAACTCGGCCGAGTAGGTGCTGCCGGGCGCAGCCGAATCGTCGACCCAGAACGTGGGCAGCACTTGGAAGAACTCGTCTCCGTCGCCAAGGTGGACGTCGCTGCCGGCCGTCAGGGCGTTCATGTTGCCGCCGATCGCGATGCTCAGACCGGGCGTCGCGGAGATGAGCTCCAGGTGAATGTCGGCCCCGTCCAGCGAATCGTTCCAGCGACCGCTGGAACTGTTGAAGAGCACATTGCCCTCAACGCCCTCATTCACGAGCGAGTGAGCGTTGCGGAACTCGAGGTTGCCGTACTCCACGTCCTGCAGCTGGGCGCTGGGCAGCCCGCTGCGGAACGTGCCGCCCCAGGTCGATCCCGTGCCGGACTGAAGCGAGATCGGGGGCATGTTCTGGTACGTCTCGGGCAGGCGATTGTTGGTGCTCGTGTCGTTCAGGGTCGGCGAGCCGGCGGGGCCGGTGTAGTTGTAGGTGCCGATCGAGTGATAGTGATTGCCGTGCGCCAGCAGCAACGTGAGGCGGTTGTGGTTGGGGTTGTCCGGGTAGGCGACGGCCGGCACCGTGCCGGCCTCGTTGAACGGCGCGCTGCGCCCGTCCAAGCCGATGTAGTACGTGGCGATGTCGGCCTGAACGTCGGCCGGACCGATTAAACCGACCAACGCGAGCGCCACGGCACCGGCGGTGTTTGCAATGCGATTCACGAGAACTCCTCTGCCGCTTATCATGCGGCTGCAGTTGTGACCCGCGGCCCATCGGTGTTAGCGCACCGGTGGGCCGCACTGTTGAACATTCGATGCGAGACAAGCTAATTACATATGCAGCTGCATATGCAATTAGCGGAGCGATGAAAAAGCCCGTCAGCTGCGAGATGACGGGCCTCCCACCGCTTAGAGAACCTTTACACCGACGCGCGGCGCCGGCGCAACGCCATCAGGCCACCGAGCGCCAGCAGCCCGGCGGTCGCGGGCTCGGGGACCGCGGCGATCGTCGCGTCGACCGCGGCTTCGTGGTTGAACTCCGAGTCGCCGTAGTTCAGGACGATCCAGAACGGCAGCGAGTCGTCGACGCCGCTTTGCGTGGTCGAGAGGCCCAGTTCGATGCGGTACACCCCTATGTCAGGCGTGGCCGAGCCCGGCGCTTCCAGGCTGAACGTGAAGTGTTCGTGCCAGCTGCCGGCGCCGTTGGTGTTCACGGTCAGCGTGTTGCCACCGCCGGCCGTGTTGATGGCGTCGGGCAGCACGGACACGTTACCGTTGTAGATCTGCAAGCCCTCAGCGACCGAGCCGAGCGAACCGGGGCTAACGAAGGTGGAGGTCGCCGAGTCCCAGGCATCCAGGCCGCTCAGCAGGGTGAGCGTCACCGGGGTGTTGGGGGCGAACGTGCCATCTTCGGAGTCGAAGCCGGGGCTGCTGGTCGATGCCGTTACGGTGCTGAGCTCGCCCTCGAAGACGCGGGCGCCGTGCGTGACGATGGCGTTGTCCTCGATTTCCAGTTCAATGTCGCCGCCATGAACGTGTTGGGCATAAGCCGCTGAGCTTGAAAGGCCCATTGCGATGATGGAAGAAGCGATGAAGCGTTGCATGTACTCTCTCCTGTTGTCGTGAACTACCTGCTCGCCACGTCGGCCCCGCGACCTTCGCAGGGGCCATTACAGGCGTGGCGATTTAAATGACGCCCCGTGCCGCTCATCGCGCCACGTTCGGGTCAAACTTGTTCTGTGCCCGCGATACGAAAACGTCGCGGAATCGCATTCGCTCGGCGTGTCCGTCGAGGAACGCGTAGTTGGCCGCTGCGTCCCAGGTGGCGCGCTTGCCGCCGTGCATGTGGGTGGCCATCTGGTCGGCGGCGTTGTGGAGCGTGACGAGCGGGTTGCCGGGCGGCACCCACCAGTCTTCCACGTGCGGGTGATCGCTGCCGGCGTACTCGCCGACGATCGGCATCTCGATGAAGTGCACGACCGCCGACGACTGCCGCACCTGGGTGATTCTGCGGTAGGGCCCAGCCGGGTAGTTCACGCCGGTCGGGCAGAGTTCGACATCTAAGAAGTTGTTGATGCCGTAGCTGGTCCGCCGCCAGCGCGGGTCGGCGAGCGTGGACGGCGGGACGGGCGTGGCACCTTCCCAGTGCGGGCTGTCGTCGCTCGGGCAACGCAGCAGCAGCGGGGCGGCGTAGTACTTCTGCAGCGTGTAGAACCAGGCGCCCTGCTCATCGTGCACGGTCGAACCATGCCCGAAGCCGGCCTGGATGATCGCGCCCTTGTTGTCGTTCACGTAGATGGCGTGGGCCATCGCCATGTTGCGCATGTTGGCCAAGCACTTGGTGGCGCTGGCCTGCTGGCGCGCCTTGCCAAGCGCGGGCATCAACAGGCCTAGCAGCAGCGCGATGATGCCGATGACCACAAGCAACTCGACAAGGGTGAAGGCGCGCTGCCCTCTACTTGCACTCGTGATGTACATGCAACATGATGGCATGTGTGCGAGTGTAGCAAGTCATCCTTGGGCGTCAAGTTCATTTGCAACAGAGTTGCGTTTAGGGCTGCTTCGCAGTTCAGTAACGTGTGGAGCAGATGTTCTCTGGTGTGGATGAGAGATCGCGATACACCCGTCCCACGCCGCGGCGTAACGCGCGAATCTTAAGGGCGACAGCATGCGAAACGCGCGGAATCCGCAGCTTGCGCCACGGCGTCGAAGCACCATTCAATAGAGATTCCAACGCTCTGGTTTGACTAAATTGCATGTAAGGTATTTGTTAGGGTTTTTTCTTGCCTCGCGCAGCGGATTCAGCTATTCTAGTGCAGGTGAGAGGATTTGGAGCCGTGGCACCGGTTTCTGATCCTTATCCGATGTTTGTTGAATGGTGAACAACAGAAGGAGCGGTCATGCCGATTCACGAGAGCCGCGTGATGGAGCGGGTGGACGGGGTGACGCCGCGGGCGTTGGACGGGGAGCCGACGGTCATCCTCAAGCGGGCGCGGTTGCTCGAGCGCGACGATCGCCTGCTGGTCGAGCTGGCGCTGCAGGGGCGGTTGTCCCGGCGGAAACTAGGGGAGGTCTTCCACGTTCCGGCCGGTACGGTCACCCGGCGGCTACAGCGCATCGCGGCGCGGTTGTACGACCCGTTGGTCGTCGATTTGCTCGACGACACCTGCCCGATCGCGCCCGAATATCGGCAGATCGGGGTCGAGCACTTCCTGCAACGGCTGAGCATTGCCACGATCGCGGGCAAGCACTGCATGCGCCTTGCCGACGTTCGGGCCGCGATCCACTTCATCCGCGGTTGGCACCGCGGCATTCGCGCCCAGCGCGAGTGGACCCGCGTCGGTCGGCGGTAACCGTCCGGCCGGCGTCATCGCCGTCGGCGAGCATTCCTACTGCCGTGGGACGATGGGGGGAAAGCTGGCCAAGGCCTGCGTCCTTCGACCCCGCTTGCGGGTCGGTGTGAGCGTTCCCTCCGCTCGCACCTTCGCAACGAACTTCCTTCGAATATCAGGAGTCTGACCATGTCTTCTCAAGCGAATGACGCCGGCGTCGCATTGCCGTCGATCGGCCAACTCCGCCCGGCGCCGCCGAGCGCGATGGCGCAACAGGTGGCGCGTTGGTTCGACTTAGACACGACCGCGGATGTCGCGGCGTCCAGGGCGCGCGACGTGGAGGTGCCGTTGCCCAAGGTGGGCGAGTTGATGCTGGTCACCGGTCCCAGTGGCGCGGGAAAAACTTCGCTCCTGCGTCGACTGCGCGCGCGTCACGCCGCGGCGCAAGCCTTCGTCGATCTGGCAGACATCGCGTGGCGCGACGGCCTGGTCATCGACCAGTTCGGCGACGACATCGAGGCGGCGCTGATGCTGCTGGCGCGCTTCGGCCTTGGTGAGGCCCACACTTACCTGCAGCCGCCGAACACGCTCAGTGATGGCCAGCGATGGCGCCTGCGCCTGGCGCGGGCGGTGCACGATGCGCCGCCGAAGTCCATCCTGATCGCCGACGAATTCGCGGCGATCCTGGATCGCGTGACGGCGCACGTCGTCGCGCGGGCGTTGCGCCGGGCGATCGATGCGTCGCCTCGTCTTGGCGCGATCGTCGCGACGAGCCATGACGACCTGGGTGGTGCGCTCGTGCCCGACCTGGTCGTGCGGTGCGACTTCAACTCGATCACGTGGACGCGCCGGACGTGACGCACTTGCGCGCCACATAGCCCCGGGCTTGCCCGGGGGCATCTACGAAGAACCCGGGCAAGCCCGGGGCTATGGGGTCGCGCTCACGCACACCTCCGTTCACGAATCCAAAACCATTGGAGGTACCCATGATTCCGATCATGCCGACTTTCCTGCCCGGGCGGTTCCGCATCGTGGCGGGCACGCGTGCGGACTACCTGGCGCTTCGGTGTTTTCACTACCGTCAGCATGACCCGCGGACCTGGGCCGCCATCTGGGCCATTCGTTACGCCGCCCGCGATGCGCCGATCGCCGACGAGCGCGCGATCGCGGTGGGGGTGCTGTCCTGGCCCACCGCGGTCAATGGCGGGCGCGATCGCGCGTTCCGCCTGACCGGCCTGCGCTACGGGCAGAAGATCGCGTTCGCCAACGCGAACGTGCGGACGATCAGCCGGGTGATCGTGCACCCGCAGTTCCGCTCGCTGGGGCTGGCATCGGCGCTCGTGCGGTGGCTGTGCACGCACTGCCCCACGCGCTACGTCGAGGCGTCGGCGCAGATGGGCCGGGCGCACCCGTTGTTTGTCGCCGGTGGAATGACGCGCATCACCGGCACGCCGGCCGACAAGCCGGTGTACTACCTGTTCGACCGTGAACGACCTTCGGAGGGACCGAACCATGCACAAGCGAAACCTGAAGATGGAGCAGTTGATCGCCGAGATGAACCACTCGACGAAGCCGATCGCCGAACTGCTGGCGGAGATGGAAATGCCGCCTGAGCAGTTCCAGGCGTGGCTGGCGTCGCCGGTCGGCCGCAAGGCGATGCGGCGGCTGCGGCGCACGCTGGCGACGTTCCGCGAGATCGACCTGGCCCGCGGTGGCGCGGGTGGCGCCCAGCGCCTGCTGGCCGCGGTGGGTGGTAAGAAAACCATGTCCGCCCAGGCCCGCGCCGTCGCCGTCGCGCTGGTCAACCTCGCCCGCACCCGCCGGCAGTCGGCTAAACCCGTCGCGGGTGGCGCGAGCACGGCGGCCGGCATATCGGTCGATGCGGGATTGCTCGATGAGCTGCGCGACGCGCAGGCGTCCGGTGATGCAGACCCCGTCGACTAGCCAGACGGCTGTTCCCTCTCCCTCCGGGAGAGGGCAGGGGTGAGGGCCCGACACTGCAGACAGGCCAGCCTGGGCTAGACGCATCATCCATCGCTTGCGGCTTCGCAGACCGACACGCTCTGGTCTGCGAAACCGCAAGAGATGGATTGAGTTGGTCCGCAAGTGCGTCGCTCCCCGCATGACGTGCCCTCACCCTAACCCTCTCCCGGAGGGAGAGGGGACCAGACTGCGTCCCGCGCTTACTTCGCTTCAACACCCATTCCAACGAGGCCCCCATGCCCACCAAGACCAAACAAGCGATCCTCGCCGACCTGCTGCTCGCGCCGTGCACGACGCCCGCGGCGTTGCACCTGTGGGTGCGGGTGTTCCTGCAGATGAACGTGCCGACGACGCCGGTCTGCCCGCACCACGACGCGCCGTTCGAGTACCTGAAGCACGCCTACTTTGAACCCGCCAAGGACGTCGTCGTCTGGGCGCCGCGGGGCGGCGGGAAGACGCGCCTCGGCGCGGCCGCGACGCTGCTCGATCTGCTGCACAAGCCGGGCGTGGCGGTGCGCATCCTGGGTGGCAGCGTCGAGCAGAGCCTGAAGATGTGGGAACACCTGCTGCCCGACCTTGAACGCGTCGCCGGCGGCATGTTGCTGGGCAAGACGCGCCTGCGCCGCATTGGCCTGTCCAACGGGTCGGCGGCGGCGGTGCTCACGCAGTCGCAGCGGGCCGTGCGCGGGCTGCGCGTGCAGAAGCTGCGCTGCGATGAAGTTGAACTGTTCGACCCGGCCGTGTGGGAGGCGGCGCAGCTTGTCACGCGATCGATGAACGTGCTACCAGACGGGCAACGACGCCGGCGCATTCGTCGCGCGCAGCATCAACAAGTAGGCAACGCAGCGAATCCGGCAAGCCCTTCAGAGATCGGCGCACGCGAGATCGGCGGTGTGGTCGAGGCGCTGTCGACCTTGCACGCCCCCTATGGGTTGATGAACCGCGTGGTCGAATCGGCCCAGGCGTCGGGCACGCGGGTGATTCGCTGGTGCGTGCTGGACGTGCTGGAGCGCTGCCCACCATCGCGCCCGTGCGGCACGTGTCCGCTGTGGGACGAGTGCCAGGGCGTCGCGAAGACCAAGTGCAACGGGTTCATGCGCATCGACGATGCGATCGCGATGAAGCGGCGGGTCAGCACCGAAACGTGGCAGGCCGAGATGCTCTGTCGTCGACCAAGCGTGAAGGGGTGCGTGTTCCCATCGTTTGACCCGAGCGTGCATGTTCGCGAAGCGGGTCCGTTGCCTGTGGTCAGTGGTGCGGTGTTGTCGGATACAGCGCATTCCGGCCGGTCTGTCGCCACGGACAACGGACGACGGACCACAGACATTCGCTTGGCAATCGACTTCGGCTACGCCAACCCGTTCGTCTGCCTCTGGATCGCGACGCACGATTGCGTGACGCACGTGGTGGACGAGTACGTGCAGACCCAGCGGACGGTGGACGAGCACGTGGCGCATCTGGCCTCGCGGCCGTGGCCGGTGGGGCGGGGGACGCTCGTCGCGTGCGACCCCGCGGGTAACGGGCGCAGCGAGCAGACGGGCCGCTCGTCGGTCGACGCGCTGCGGGCCGCGGGGTACGTCGTGCGCTCGCGGCCGAGCCGGATCGTGGATGGACTGGAACTCGTGCGTGCCGCGCTACGGCCGGCCAGCGGGGCGGCAGCACTGTTCATCCACCCGCGATGCACGCGGTTGATCAAAGCGATGCGCTCCTACCACTACCCACCGTGCGGCGGTGAACTGCCCGTGAAGGACGGCGAGCACGATCACCTGATCGACGCGCTGCGGTATCACTTCGTGAACGCCAGCGTATGCCAGACGGTGGTGGAGCGACGGCGGTATTGAGTGCCCACTGGACGACGGATGAACGCCAAGACGCCGTGACGCGTGCCGGTTCCTCTGCCGGTACGCCGGGCGCGTTACGCCGGGCGCGGCTGGGTGAGGGTGATGGGAATGCCGAATGCCGGATGCGGGAAGTCAAAGGGCTCGCGACGATTCCGCCGTTGGCCGCGTTCGGGACTAGTTGTCATCCCGAGGGGAGCGGTAGCGACCCGAGGGATCTCCCAAGGCCGAAAACCGTCCGTCGTTCGAGATCCCTCAGGTCGCCTGAGGCTCCCTTCGGGATGACAAGTGCGCACGAGGCGACAGAGTTCGGTCCGCCAGCCTTTGGGTTCCGCTCGGGATGACATCTCGAAAAGGTCGGCCGCCACATCTGATCGGCGAGACAATGTCTACCCTTCCCGGCCAACTCGGCGACTCAACCCAACTCCAGCACCTACTCCGTCCCACCAAACGCCTATAATGCCTATAGGAATTGAGTAAAATCCCTTGACACGCTTCTGCCCCCGCGTTAGAACCTGCGCACCATGTGGTTCCGAATGTCTCGTACCTGTCTGTCCTGCACCGAGCCGCGAATGCCGCGGTGTTGTCGCCGCTAAGGAAACCGCGGCGGTGGATGTGCAACGGGCAGCAGACAGTTAGCCGGCGAACGACGCTGGTGACATTCGGGAGACAACCATGTGGAACGAACACGCCAATGGCGACAGTGCCGTCGCCGATCATGACCTGCAGACCGACGCGCAGTTGTTGGGTGGCCTGCGCGACGCGTACCACGGGCAGGGGTATCAACAGGGTTACATCCGCGGTTCGCGCGACGCGTCGGCGATGCTGGTGCTGGCGGTCGAGGAGTTCATCCGCGCCCGCGCGCTGGACACCGCCGAGCGCGCGATGCTGCGCCAGTTTCACCGGTACACCGAACGGCATCTCGATGCGCTCTCCCCGGCATTCACGGATGTCGAGGGTGGGCTGGGGATTTGATGGGTAGAGGTTTCGGGACGATGCGGGAACGCATGCCGCTTAAGCGGCTAGTCCGGTGCGGTAGGGTTGGATCGGGAGGTTGGCGATGAAGAATGTTCTGATAGTGGCGGCAATCGTGGCGGCGCTGGCGGTCGTGGTGTATTCGATGGTGGTGCCCGCGAGCCCCGCGCGCGGGGCGGACATCGAACTGTTGAACGTCAGCTACGATCCCACGCGCGAGCTGTACGCCGAGTACAACAAGGCATTCGCGTCCCACTACAAGGCCATCACCGGTGACAACGTCACGATCAGCCAATCGCATGGCGGCAGTGGAAAGCAGGCGCGGGCGATCATCGATGGGCTGCAGGCCGACGTTGCGACGCTGGCGCTGGCGTACGACGTGAACGCGCTGCACGAAAGGGGCGGTCTGATTCCCGCCGACTGGCAATCGCGCCTGCCGGGCAATAGCTCGCCGTACACCAGCACGATCGTGTTCCTGGTGCGGGCGGGCAACCCCAAGGGCATCAGGGATTGGTCAGACCTGATTAAGCCCGGCGTGGCGGTCGTTACGCCCAACCCGAAAACGTCCGGCGGCGCCCGCTGGAACTACCTGGCGGCGTGGGGGTACGCGCTGCACCAGAACGGTGGCGAAGAGGCCAAGGCGCTGCAGTTCGTAACCCAGCTGTTCCAGAACGTGAAGGTGATGGACGTGGGCGCCCGCGGGGCGACCACTACGTTTGTCGGGCGAGGCGTGGGCGACGTGCTGATTGCGTGGGAGAGCGAAGCGATGGCGACCCTGCAGGGGCGCAACGTGGGGCAGTTCGAGATCGTCACCCCGAGCGAGAGCATTCTAGCCGAGCCACCGGTGACGGTGGTGGACAAGAACGTCGACGTCCGCGGCACGCGGGCGGCGGCCGAGGCGTACGTGCAGCACCTGTTCAGCTACGAGGCGCAGCGGATCGTCGCCAGGCACTTTTACCGCCCGCGCAACGACAAGGTTGCTGCGGAGGTGGGCGTGAAGTTTCCGAAGCTAAAGCTGTTCAGCGTCACCGATCTCGACCCGACCGGCTGGACCGGGTTGCAGAAGCAGCACTTCGACGATGGCGGAGCGTTCGACGGGATCGTCAAGCAGATGAAGTAAGGGAAGGTTCGCAAGCGAATGCCACGCGGTTAGGGCGGGTTCGGACGGCGCAATTGGACGTGCGTTCAGAATTGCGAAGAATGTACGGCTCGGCAGCAGGGACGAAACGAGGAGCAGAATGATGATCGTGAAACAGTTAAGCGTGTTGGCGTTGTCCGCAATTCTGGCAGCCACCGGTTGCAAGAAGGTCGAGGAAGTCGGAACGGGCACGGCGGGCGGCGGCGGGGCGACGGCGGCGACGGCGAAGGACGTCGAGTTGATCAACGCGTCGTACGACCCCACGCGCGAGATGTACGTCGCGTTCAACCCGATCTTCCAGAAGCACTGGAAGGAGACGACCGGGCAAAACGTGACGGTGACCATGTCGCACGGCCCCAGCGGCAAGCAGGCGCGCGATATCGCCGCCGGCAAGGAGGCGGACATCGCCGCGCTGAGCGTCGACTTCGACATCGACGAGATCGCCAAGGTTGGCCTGATCCCGACCGACTGGCGCAGCCGGCTGCCGAACGACGCCGTGCCGTACAGCAGCGCGGTGGTCTTCCTCGTGCGCAAGGGCAACCCGAAGAACATCAAGGACTGGGACGATCTGGCCCGACCGGAAGTGACCGCCCTGGCGCCCGACCCCAAGACGGGTGGCGGCGCGCGGTGGATCTACCTGGCCACCTGGGCCCACGCGTTGCGCAAGGCCGAGGCCGCCGGGCAGACGGGTGAGGCTGCGGTGCAGGCGGCGCGCGAGTTCACGAAGAAGGTCTACGACGACGCGATCACCGACCCCGCGATGCGCGGCAGCACGACGCGCTTCATCCAACAGCAGACCGGTGACGTGCTGTTCGGCTGGGAAAACGAGATCCTGCAGGTCGTGAACGACCCCAAGAGCGGCGGCGCGTTCGAGATCGTGGTGCCGAGCGACAGCATCGTGATCGAGGTACCGATCAGCATCGTCGATAAGGTGACCGAAAAGCGCGGCACGACCGAGGCCGCAAAGGGCTACGTCGACTTCCTCTTCAGCGACCCCGGCCAGGAGATCGCCGCCAAGTTTTACAATCGCCCCTCCAGCACCGCGGTGCTGGAGAAATACAAGGACCAGTTCCCGCCACTGAAGTTGTATCGGTTTAAGGAGCACTTTAAGGATTGGCCGACGGTGATGAAGGCGCATTTTGAGCAGGGCGGGGAACTCGATCAGATGCGGCGGAGCAAGTAAGCCGCGGGTCCTGCTAGCCATTGTCATCCCGAGCGGAGCCTAAGGCGACGGGAGGGATCTCCCAGTGGCCAGCGGTCCAGGCAGTTCGAGATCCCTCAGGTCGCCAAGGCTCCCATCGGGACGACACGTCGCGCGACCGCGGCAAACGATAGACTCATCACGCGACAGACCTCCGCCTCATGGCCTCACGCAAAGTCATCCCCGGCTTCGGCCTCTCGCTCGGTTACACGGTGCTGTACCTCAGCATCATCGTGTTGCTGCCGCTGTCGGCGTTGTTCGTGAAGACGGCGACGATGGGGTGGGGGCAGTTCTGGGAGCTCATCACCAGCGATGAGGTAATGGAGGCCTACCGCTTCAGCTTCGGCGCGAGTCTGCTGGCGGCGTTCATCAACATCTTCATTGGGCTGCTGATCGCGTGGGTGCTGGCGCGGTACGCGTTTCCGGGCAAACGATTTGTGGACGCAGTGATCGATCTGCCGTTCGCGCTGCCGACGGCGGTGGCGGGGATTGCGCTGACGGCTCTGTATTCGGAACGCGGGTGGATCGGCAGCCAATGGGCGAAGACCGGCTGGCAATATCCGTGGCCAACGTGGGCCGGGTTTAGCGACGGGCTGTGGCCGATCGGGCTCGAGTGGCACGCGCGCATCGCGCTGGCGCCGCTGGGCGTGGTGATCGCGCTGATGTTCGTCGGCCTACCGTTCATCGTGCGGACGATTCAGCCGGTGCTGGAAGATCTGAGCAAGGACGTCGAAGAGGCCGCCGCGAGTCTGGGGGCGGGGCGGTTGCAGACGTTCTGGCGGGTGATTTTGCCGGCGACATACCCGGCGATTGTGACCGGGTTTGCGCTGTCGTTCGCCCGCGCGCTCGGCGAGTACGGCAGCGTGATCTTCATCACCGGCAACATGCCGGGCGTGGCGATCGCGCCGCAGCTGATCATCGAGAAGCTCGAGCAGTACAACTATGCCGGCGCGACGGCGATCGCGGTGGTGCTGCTGATCGTGTCGTTTGGAATGCTGCTGGTGATCAACATCGTGCAACGTTTTACTGCGGAACGGGTGGGGTAGATTTTTTCCGGTCCCTCTCCCGGTACGCCGGGAGAGGCTAGGTGAGGGTGATTTCGAACTGCTGACGGTTCTCGAATGAAACGAATCACCCTCACCCTCACCCTAACCCTCTCCCGGCGTACCGGGAGAGGGGATAAGAGCAACGGTTTATGAGTCACGCGCCCGCAAAAGTAGCCTACAACTTCCCTCCTGCACCGCCGTCGGCAGTCACGGAGTCGCCGACGGTGAAGTGGGTGTTGATCTCGCTGACGTTGCTGGTGATCAGCCTGTTTCTCCTGCTGCCATTGATCGTGGTGTTCTACGAGGCGCTCGATCTGAACGTCGCGTTTGAGCGAGCGTTCGCAAAACCGCAGACATTACGCGCCAAGATCGTCGAAGCTCTGTTCAATGCCGATTGGAAACAATGGTGGGAGCACGTGTCCACGCCCGAGACGTGGGAGGCGATCAAGCTCACGCTCTTCACCGCCGCCATTGCGGTGCCGTTGAACACGCTGTTCGGGCTGGCGGCGGCGTGGCTGGTGACGAAGTTCGAGTTCCGCGGCAAGAGCGTGCTGCTGACGCTGATCGACTTGCCGTTCAGCGTATCGCCGGTGGTGGCGGGGCTGACGTTCGTATTGCTGTTCGGCGCTCAGGGCACGTTCGCGAACTGGTTGGCCCACCCGAACCTATCCTTATCGTTGACCCCGTGGCGATGGACATCAATCGACCATGCTTGGACATTCTGGCAAGGTGATCAAATCCGCATCATCTTTGCATTGCCCGGCATCGTGCTGGCGACGATCTTCATCACGTTCCCGTTCGTCGCGCGAGAGTTGATCCCGCTCATGCAGAGCCAGGGCACCGACGAGGAACAGGCCGCCCGCGTGCTGGGGGCCGGCGGATGGCAGACGTTCTTCCGCGTCACGCTGCCCAACATCAAGTGGGGCCTGCTGTACGGCGTCATTTTGTGCAACGCCCGCGCCATGGGCGAGTTCGGCGCGGTCTACGTCGTCAGCGGCAACTATTCCGGCCAGATCACGCTGCCGCTGCACGTGGAACGCGTTTACTATGCCAGCTTCGTCAGCGTGGTGCCGGCCTTCGCCGTCGCGTCGCTGCTGGCGGCGCTGGCGGTGGTCACGCTGATTGTGAAGACGTTCGTCGAGTGGAAGTTTCGCGAAGAGTGAGGGGAATTGCCGATTGCCGATTTCCGATTGCCGAATGAAAAGACGGGAGGCGGGATCGGAAAGCATCGCATCCAATCGGCAATTGGCATTTGGCAATTGGCATTGAAACCATGAGCATCGAAGTACGCAACATCACCAAGTCGTTCGGCTCGTTCAAGGCGTTGGACGACGTCAGCCTTAGCGTTGCCAGTGGCGAGCTCGTGGCGCTGCTGGGGCCGTCGGGCAGTGGCAAGACGACGCTGCTGCGGATCATCGCCGGGCTAGAGACGGCCGACGCGGGCAGCGGGCAGGTGCTGTTTGCCGATGAGGACGTCACGCATCGCGAGGTGGGGGCCCGGCGGGTGGGGTTCGTGTTTCAGCACTACGCGCTATTCCGCCACATGACGGTGATGGAAAACGTCGCGTTCGGCATGCGCGTCCTGCCGTGGCGCAAGCGGCCATCGCGGTCGGCCATTAAAGCGAAGGTGATGGAACTGCTGTCGCTCGTGCAGCTCGAACAGCTCGCCAAGCGATACCCGTCGCAACTGTCGGGCGGCCAGCGGCAGCGCGTGGCGCTGGCACGGGCGCTGGCGGTCGAGCCGCGCGTGCTGCTGTTGGATGAACCCTTCGGCGCGCTCGACGCGAAGGTCCGCCGCGAGCTACGCAAGTGGCTGCGCAAGCTGCATGACGAAACGCACATCACGACGGTCTTCGTCACGCACGACCAGGAGGAAGCGCTGGAGGTCGCCGACCGCGTCTGCGTGATGAGCAACGGCAAGATCGAGCAGATCGGCACGCCCGAAGAGGTCTACGAGCACCCGGCCACGCCGTTCGTCTACAACTTCCTGGGCAACGTGAATTTGTTCCACGGCCGGGTGGAAGACGGACAGTTCGCTGCCCCGGGGCAGGACGGCGACGCGCGCGGCGGCGCGTCGACCACCGCGGCGCCACTGACCTACGTCCGGCCGCACGACGTGGAGATTCTGCGCCACGCCAACGGCAGCACGTTCCCCGCCCGCATTGACCACATCAGCTTCGCCGGCCCGGTGGTGAACGTCACCCTTCGCCGCAACGATGACGGCGCCACGATCGAGGCGGCGCTCACGCGTGATCGGTACAAGGAACTCTCGCTTCGCCAGGACGATGCCGTGCACGTTCGATTCAAACACGCCGTGACGTTCGAGAACGATTACTCGATCTGATGACTCTTCTCCTCACGTAGCTTGCGCGGCCCGCCCATGGCGTCGGTACGCCGGCGCTATCCGTGGCACGAGCCTCCGGCCCGCGAAGCTATTCATAGGAAGGATCGCTTAAGGGGCCGCGCAAGATCCACGCGGTGATGGGTCGCGGCCTGCCGCGTGAGCAGGTGCCGTCGGTCAGCAGCTTCGGGCGGATCCTGCGCCGCAACGATTGCATCAGCCCACGCGCCTCTAAAGCCGCTGAGCGCTACCAGCGCTTCGAGCACCCCAACGACCTGTAGCAGATGGACTTCAAGGGCGACGTCGCGCTGGCTGCCGGCGGGCGACGACGGCGTGTGGCGCGTCCACTTCGGCCGGTTCCCGATCCCCCTCCTGGACGAACGCGACGGCAGCGTGAGAATGGTCAGACCGTGACAAGGCCAGTGTCACCCATGTCCCGGGTCCGCACACGCAGCCGACACGGCTTGGAGTACCAAACCGTGGCACCCAGAGGACAAGCCGCTACAGGAATGGGTCGGTTGCTCTAGTTGGCCGGGGGATGATCTCAACAAGAAGCTCTCGATGAACCCCACTGAAGTTGGCCAAAGTTACGACGCTATAACCGACCGCTGGTCATCGCCGGCGCATCCGTTGACTGGTGTGGCGGCGCACGATCGGGCGGTGCGGTTTGTGAAGGGGCGCGGGGCGGCGCTGGATGCGGGGTGCGGGTGTAACGGGCGGTTGATCGACTACCTGCTGTCGCAGGGGTTCTCGGTGGAGGGCGTGGACGTGTCGGAGCGTATGGTTGCGCTGGCCCGCCAGCGCAACCCGGCGGCGACGATCTATCATGCCGATATCTGCCGATGGAGTCTGCCGCGGACGTACGATTTGATCAGCGGGTGGGACAGCATCTGGCACGTCCCGCTCGCCGAGCAGGCGGCGCTGCTGGAAAAGCTGTGCGCGGGCCTGAACCCTGGCGGCGTCCTGATCTTCACCCTCGGTGGCACCGACGCGCCGGGCGAGGTGCATGATGCCCACATGGGCGTGCCGATGTACACGGCCACGCTGGGGATTCCGCAGACGCTGGACCTGCTGGCGCGGTGCGGCTGCGTGTGCCGGCATCTGGAATACGACCAGTTCCCCGAACTGCACGTGTACGTGATTGCGCAGAAGGCGTAACGGCCGCTGGACGGTGGTATCGTGCGGCGGCGCCGCCCGCCTCAAGCCCCAACGCCTGCCGCCGTCTGGCGGACGTGGGGCGCGGTGGTGGGGAAGAGGTGTTCGGCCTTCAGGTTTTGGCCGAGCACGGAGCGGTAGAAGTCGACCGTCGCCAGCTTGCACAAGTCGTCGAACTCCTTGAACAGCACGGCGGTGGGGGCGTCCAGCTTCATGACGCCGCGCAGCTTGGCCTTGCGTAGCGCGGCGATGCGCTTGAACAGGGGCGGGTGCGTGTCGAACCAACTGGTGTCGGCGGACAGGATCTGCGCCTCGATGCCCGACTTTACCTTGGCCGGCAGATCGCGGCGGACGAGGTCGGTCAGCTGCACGAGGTCGTCGGGCAGGGTGCGGCGTTGCCACTGGGCGTGGGCGTGGTCGATCGCGATCGAGTTGGAGAGGTCGACGTAGGGAACCAGTTCCAGCGCGGCGCCCATCGCGTCGCTGCCGACGATGCGGGCGGCCTTGTGGTCGGCGTCGAACTCGGCCTGGCGCGACAGGTGCATGCTGAGCCCGTGGCTGAGCAGCGCCATACCCTTCAGAATCAGCCGCGTGAGGCCCATCGACAACTTACACAGCAGCGCGATCAGCCCGATCGTCCAGTGCGAGTCGCCGTCGGCGAACGAGTCGACGGCGTCGTCGAGGCCGTTGCGCTGGTAGGCGAGGCGGGTGAACCACGCGTTGATGTGGTGCACGACGTACGACAGCCGCATGAACCCGCCCTGCGCGAAGTGGCCGAACTCGTGGGCGAGCACGCCGGTGAACTGGCGCAGGTCCATCGCGGTGGCCAATGGCATGCCGATCGTCAGCACGAGGCGCCGGCGGAAGATGCCGAGCAGGCCGTTGTCGATGTGGGCCGACGCGTTGGCGCTGGCGATCACGTCGATGCGCGACGGCCGCGGGGTGTTCATCGCATCGCACAGGCGGTCGACGTAGGCGTACAACAGCGGTTGCTCGCGACGGTCGACCCAGTACGGCCGCGGTCCGTTCTTGCTCGATCGCCATAACAGCGGCAGCGTCATGAACACCACCAGCACCGCGCCGGCGATGATCGGCGCAACGTACGCAATCGCGATGAGGATGATCGCCCGGCCGCGCACGCCCTGGAACATGGCGCCCGCGTGCGTGGCGTACCAGACGACGCCCGCGACGGCGGCGGCGATCATCGCGAGGTAGACGAGCGGCAGCAGCACCATCACGCCCGCGACGAGCACGATGCCCACGCGGTACGCCAGCGACCACCGCCGCGGTTCGAGTTGCCCGTCGAACGCGGTGGCAAGGTCCGCACCGGTCACCGGCCGATTGCGCGGCACGGCGGGCTTCATCTGTGTCATTGGAAAGGCCCCTGTTTGTGGCGTTGATCCTGTACCGCTTCCCCAGCGGTTGTCGAACAGGATACCCGCCACGTTGCGGGCCACCAAATTGGGCGACGACATCCGTGAACCAGCCCTCTGCAGACGCGTCTCACTCTGGTCCCCTCTCCCGGTACTCCGGGGGAGGGTTAGGGAGGAGGCCAACTACCTTGTATTGCGGTTGAAGACCCCCTCCCTAGCCCTCCCCCGCGAGTACGCGGTAGAGGGGACCCGCGTGCGTCAGTCACCCTCCACGACCGGTAGCGCGGCCGTGCGGTGATGGCCGCTGGAGGCCTCGATCTGCCGGCGGGCGGTGGCGACGATCTCGCCGGCGTCGGCGGTGTCCTTAAGCAAGGCGACGACACCCTGGCTGCCGCGCGCCTTGTGCAACGCGGCGGCGGTGGCCTCGGACAGTTCCGTCAACGTCAGTTCCAAGTCCGTCATGCGGTCGCGCAGGTTGGTCGGCGAGCCGGTGAGGCCCTTGTGACGGCGATAGGTCTCCACGTCCATGCCGAAGGTGCGGTTCATCAGCTCGTTGGTCAGCGCGCGGAAGTGCTCGCTGTCGGTGGCGCCGCGGCGGGCCCACTCGCTGGTGAGGTCTTGCCGGGCGCGCACGGCCCGCAGGCGCTGGTTGACCCACGGGCGGTCGAAACCGCGGCGTTCGTACAACTGCCGAGACCTGGCCGCGGGGCGGTCCGGGTCGCGAGTGGCCTGCAGGCGTTCGACACCGGCGGTCGCCAGCCATCGCTTGATCGGCTCGGCCCGGCGCGACCGCACCGCCTGTACCACGCGCAGCACGCCGGGCAGATCGAGGAAGTCGGCATGGCGGACGGAGCCGTCGGTGTTTGTCGCTTCGAACGTGCGCGCCAGGCCCGCGAGCGACGCATCGCTGCGCTTCAGCTCGGCCCACGCCGCGGCGGGATCGGGCAGGTCTACGTCGCTCAACGCCGTCAGTAAATCGGTGGCGGCGTAATAGGTGATACGCCGCTGGCGCGTGCGGTCGATCCGCGTGTCGTTCAGCAGATTAGCCAGAATGGATGAGTCTGTCGTTTGGCGCATAATCGTATGGCTGTTAAAGAGTTAGCCATAGAATTATACGCTGGAACGGGTGAAAAGATCGTGTGAAAGCTACCTTGGAGGGTTTTTCAAGAACAATGCCGCGTCCGCTCCGACCGTAGCATGGGCGTCCCGCCCATGGAGCCGCGGTACCCCGCGGTGTCGGGCCGTACTCGGCCCGAGTTAAAGAGCGCAAGCGGTCTGCTCTTCCATTGGTGCTGGCAACCCCTTCGCTGGCGCGATTGCTGATTCGGATGGCGTACCATCCGACGCGTCGGCGTACCGACGCCATGGGCGAGCCGCCCATGCTACGGTGAAGACCGGCCCCAACGGTGTTCGTAAACGCCCTCTCAGGATGACGAGGTCTTGAGCTAGAGCGTGTTATGCACTTTCCAGATCAGAAGCTGGCTTGGGTGCCACGGTTTGGTACTCCAAGCCGTGTCTGCGTGTACCGGCACGGCTTGGAGTACCAAACCGTGGCACCCAGCGTCGCACGCCTGCGTTACTGACCCCGAAAGTGCCTAACACGCTCTAGTTAATCCCCTCGGCGGCCCGGTGGTTGTAGAGCAGTTTGGCTACCTGATCGGCCAAGCTCTGGATCATCTGCTGGTTCAGCGCGGTCTCGTTGGTTTTCTGGTCGACGCGGACGAAGGGGGTTTGCAGGGAGACGGGATAGCCGTCGACCGTGTCGGTGGGCCAGCGGGTTTCGCCGGTGGTGGTGTCGACGATCTTCAACCGGCCGCTCGCGCTGGCGCGGGCCATGATGCCGTCGCTGCTGAGGCCCATCTGCTGCAGGTTCAGGTAGAGCACCTGCTTGGCCCCCGTGGCCCGGCCGATCTGCGGGATCGACATCGACCGATAGCCGGCCGGGTTGGTGTCGCGCAGCAGGTCGAGCGCGTCGGCGTCCACCAGCGGGGCGACCTGGTGGGCGGTCAGCTCCTGTCGAAGTTGGGCCGTCAGTTGCTGGGCGCCGATGTGGTTGACGCTGGGGTTGTCGAAGTTCTCGATTAGCACCAGCATCGGCTCGGCCTTCGGCTGGTACTTAGCGTAGATCATCGGTGGTGGCATCAACCGCTGCGACGCGAGCGCCGCGACGTTGCAACCGGCCGCCAGGGGCAGCAGCGCCAGGGAACCAAGCAGGCAGAGGATCACGCGGGGCGCGAACTGGGGCATGGCAATCGTTCCTCTGTTGGCGTGAGGTTCTTCACTCCGCACTCGACAATCATCACTCAGCACTTCCCACTAGTCTTCCGGCGCCGCGTGTTCGATGAACCGGTTAACGATTTCCTGCGCAAAGGTGCTGACGGTGCCGCTGTAGGTTTTGCCGTCGCCCAGATCGGGCACACCTTCGCGTTGGGCCTTGCGGGGGAAGTCGACGCGGACGTCGTTTTCCTCGTAGGCGACCTTCGCGGTGCCGTCGGGGGCCACCTCGACGACGCGGAGCGTGCCAACCATCGACCCGCGGTACAGCTCGACGGCCGAGTCGGAGCGGGTTTGGAACGACTCGATCTCCACGTAAATCAACCGCGACACACCGAGCCGCGGGGCGACCTCGGTGATCGGCATGCCTTCGGTCTCGGGGTGCTCGCGCTGAAAGCGCACGACGCTGGCGGGGATGTAGGGAAACTTGGCGCCGGTGAGTTCCTTTGCGACTTTCTGCGGCTTGCCCTTGGCGTCCTTGGGGGTTGCCAGGCGGTTGTGAACGCCGGTGGCGACGTCGAGGCTGATGCCGGGCCAATCGATGCGCACCCCGCGGTCGGTCCAAACCATGATCGCGACCGACTGGTCCTGCAAACCGGTGTACTTCGGTTTGATCGGCGGCTTTGGCATCGCGTTGGCCAGCACCGCGAGCGGGCCACACCCCGCCAGCGACAGCATCGCGGCCGATGGCAGGACGAGCGACGCCAGCACGAGCAGCCGCCCAGGCAGTTGGCGGGCAGCGTGGGGGCGACGGTGGCGCGGGCGGTGGGTTGGCTTCATTTCATCCTTCATCCTTCGACCCTCATGCTTGCGAATCATCCCCACCCGTCGATGCCGCGCAGGTGGATGAAGATCTTCCACGCCCAACCCCCGATCGCCAGGGCGAACAGGCCCAGCACGACCGGCACGCCCGGCAGCGCGCGAAGCACGCGGTACGCCGGCCGACCACTGATCGCGACGTACGCCCCGCCCCAAACCGCCAGCGACGCGAGGATCGCCAGTGCAAATCCCATCGGCTGTACGTAGGCGCTGGCAACAGCGTTCCCACGAACGAAGTGGGCGAAGCTGGTCGTCATACCGCAACTGGGGCAGGGCAAGTCGGTGCGGGCCAGGAAGCCGCAGTTCTGCATGCCCAAGCGCATGTGCGTCCCCATGCCGTTCGCCGCCGGCGGCACCTGGGTCGCCGTGATCAGGACCGCCAGCGCCGCCAGCGCGATGGCCAGCGCGATCAGGCGCGCCATCAGCGACGCCCGCGCAGGGACCGTCAGGCGGAGGTAGAGGTTGGGAACGAGGGTCGACACTAGAAAATATCAGGGCAACCGGGGCGTTGGTGAACACCGTCATGCTAATGGGCAAACGGGCTTATCGCAAAACGTGCTCGCCCATTTTTTGCGCGATGTTAACACGCTGCGGCGGAAGTTGTGTTATTCAGCAACAGGGCTGAACGTTACCCTAATCCTGCGTTCCCCCGCACGAAATCCGGCCGATCGATTCCATGCCGCATTTCCCGCTGAACGCTGATGTTGAAGGCGGTCCCGATTTTGCGGTTGGCAAGGCGCGTGCGTCGTAATTTTGAGCGAGGATCGGCTAAGGATTTTCGCCACATAAACAAGCAGGCCGTGGTGTGGTATTGACATTCGACGCGCAGAAGCATAATTCTGGTCATCGCCGGTGGCGCGGTCGGACTATGGCAGTCCGTCACGTCCGTCGATCGAGACATGGGTGCGTCACTCCCCACGACCGGTGGTTCTCACAGCTATTTTTTGGCCCGGTTCCCGGATCGACGGCTTCGCGTTGCCGCTAGCCGCTCGATCATTTATTTGGCGATTCCGATCGTTCGGCACGTTCGCGGGGCCCGCGCTGGCGGGGCGTGTGGGAGGCCGGGGCTGGCTTTTCGGAAAACGGGCATTGACGGTTTTCGGGTTCGGAATGTATTGGGACGGTCCCGCTCGCGCCGGTGAGTGGGGCACCCCTTAGAAAGAGCGGTTTCACGATGCGCGTGTTCATGTTGGGCTGGGAATTTCCACCGTTCATCAGCGGTGGACTGGGGACCGCGTGCTACGGCCTGACCAAGGCGATGAGCGCGCTGGGGACCGACATTCTCTTCGTCTTGCCGCGCCCCGTCAGCACGCCGTTCTCGTCGCACCTCACGCTCGTCAGCCCCAGCCCCGAGGCCGTCGCCACCGCGTCGGCCGGTGGGCGTTCGTCGTCGTCACCGGGTGTCGGGACATCGCCGGTAGTGACCGAGTTTCGGATGGACGAGTTCGAGCACGTCACGTTCCGCACGGTCGACGCGCAGATGGTCGACCCGTACACGCGACCGGAAGATTACGACGTGCAGATCAAGACGATCCGCGAGGAGCGCACGCGCATCACCGACGCCACGCCGATCGACCCGATCCTGACCCCCCCGGTGGGAGCCCGCGCCGTAGCCGCAGTCGCTTCGTCCCACCCGGCCCCAAGCGCCTCGGCGCCGCAACAGAACCGCGAGCCCGGCCTGAAGGTGGATGGGCCGATCAAGAGCTTTTTAGGCAATGGCAGCCCCGGCGCGCACTACGCCGGCGACCTGTTCAGCGAAATCCAGCGGTACGCGATGCTAGCGACCGACATCGCGCGCACCGAGCATGCCAACGTCGTGCATGCCCACGACTGGATGACCTTCCCCGCCGGCATGGCCGTCGCCGCCCAGAAGGGGCTGCCGCTGGTGGTGCACGTGCACAGCACCGAGTTCGATCGCTCCGGCGTGCACGTCGACACGCGCATCTACGACATCGAACGTCGCGGCATGCACGCGGCCATGAAGGTGATCGCGGTCAGCCATTTGACCAAGAACATCATCGTGCAGCAGTACGGCATCGACCCGTCGAAGGTCGAGGTGGTCTACAACGCCATCGAGTCCAACGGCGCGCTGAGCGATTTTGATGAAGAGAAGTACAAGATCCACAAGGACGAGAAGGTCGTCCTGTTCCTGGGCCGCATCACGATGCAGAAAGGCCCGGAATACTTCATCGCCGCCGCCAAGAAGGTGCTGGAGGTGATGGACAACGTGAAGTTCGTGATGGCCGGCTCCGGCGACATGATCCGCCGCACGATCGAGATGGCCGCCGCCATGGGCATTGGTCACAAGGTGCTGTTCACCGGCTTCCTGCGTGGCGGCGACGTGGACAAGGTCTTCAAGATGGCCGACCTCTACGTCATGCCCAGCGTCTCCGAACCCTTCGGCATCGCGCCGCTGGAGGCGATGAGCAACGACGTTCCGGTGATCATCAGCAAGCAGTCGGGCGTTTCCGAAGTGCTCACGCACGCGCTGAAGGTCGATTTCTGGGACGTGAACGAGATGGCCAACAAGATCATCGCTGTGTTGCGCCACCCGCCCCTGGCCAGCACGCTGCGCCAGCACGGCAGCTTCGAGGTAAAGGCCATGAGCTGGACCGACGCCGCCAAGGGCTGCGTCGACGTCTACGAGATGGCGACCGGCGGGATGACGGCGCGGGTATAACCAAAAGGCGTTCGCGTCTCCCGCAACTTTCGGAAGCATGCCGGCCCCTCTTCTGTAGGACAGGCATTCCTGCCTGTCTCTCCCCCCGGTATTCTTCTCCCCCCGTATTCTTGTCCCCTCTACCACGTACTTGCCCCTCAGTGCTAGGGAGGGCGCCCGAGCGCGGACACCTTCAAGATCGCACCATGCGACCCCCGCCCTAACCCTCCCCCGGAGTACCGGGAGAGGGAACCAGAGGCACGCGCACGCCTACCTGTTCAACCAGTAGAGCGCGGCGTTCAGCACCGTCGCAAAGCTGGCCCACAGCAGATAGGGCACCATCAACGCGCCCGCGGCCCGCGACAGGCGGAAGAACAGCACGATCGTCACGATGATCATCCCCAGCAGTGGCACGATGACGATCAGGCCCGCCAACGGCGATCGCAGGCCAAAGAAGGCGGGGGACCAGAGGGCGTTCAGGGCCAACTGGATCGCGAACGCGATCGTCGCGCCGCGCACGCCGGGCGTTGACCCGCCGCGGCGCAGCACGAGGAAGAGCGCAACGCCCATCATCGCGTACAGCAGCGTCCACACCGGCCCGAACAGCCAAGCGGGCGGGTTGAACCACGGTTTGTTCAGCGTCGGGTACCACTCGCGCACGCTCGACATCGTCGCGACACCGCTGGCGATGCCCATGAGTTCACAGCCGGCGATGCAGGCGAGCAACAGCAGCCAATCACGCAATTTCATGCGCCGAATCGTAGCAGAAATGGGCAAGGAACTCGGACCGGCGGCGGTCCAACGGACGCGGTGGGGCGATCATCGCGATTCGAGCGGCAGCGGATAGAATCGCCGCCCAACCATGACGCATGTCTCCTTCACCGCTGTTCTCGTCCTTTTGGCCATGCTGACCACGACCACCGCTGTCGCCGCCGAGCGGGCGTTCCTGTTCGCGACGTTCAAGGGCGAGGCATCGCCGATGACCGAGCAGGTCTACTTTGCCACCAGCCGGGATGGCCGGCAGTGGACGGCGCTGAACGGTGGCGAGCCGGTGCTCGTGAGCGACCTGGGGGAAAAAGGCGTGCGCGACCCGTTCCTCATAAGGTCGAAGGACGGCCGCAAGACGTACATCATTGCGACCGACCTCTCCATGGCGCGCGACGGCGACTGGACGCGCGCGGTGCGGGCCAGCAGCAAGTCGATCGTGATCTGGGAGTCGACCGACCTAGTGAATTGGTCGGACGCGCGGCTGGTGAAGGTGGCGCCGGACGACGCCGGCTGCACGTGGGCGCCCGAGGCCATCTACGACGAGGCGCACGACGACTACCTCGTCTTCTGGGCATCCACGACGGCCGGCGACGACTTTGCGAAGCATCGCATCTGGGCGAGCCGCACGAAGGATTTCCAGACGTTCAGCGAGGCGTTCATCTACATCGACAGGCCGCAACAGGTAATTGACACGCACATCGTGCGCGACGGCGGTCGGTATTACCGCACATCGAAGGACGAGAAGAACAAAACGATGATCTACGAGGTCGCCGACCAGCTGATGGGCCCGTGGCAGGACGTGCCCGGTAACACGCTTGCTGCGGTGCGCGGGCACGAGGGACCGCAGTCGTTTCTACTGGAGCCCGCCGCCGACGGTAAGCCGGCGACGTGGTGCATGCTGCTGGACTACCACAGCCGAGGCGCCGGTTACTAGGCGTACCTCACGCGCGATCTGGCCAAGGGGCAGTTCGAGCCTGCGACTGGTTTCACGTTCCCGTTCATCTTCCGGCACGGATCGGTTCTGTCAGTCACCGCCGACGAACTGGATCGGCTGACGAAGGCGTACGGAGCGGCCGAGGCTGGGAAGCAGTAGCTGCCGGCGTTAGACGTTCCCGTTTCTCCACTGCCCGGGCAAGGTTCCACGGCACTGCTGCGGGCGTTTTGGACGTGGTCCGATCGCAAGGTGCACCGCTATAGTGCGCGGTGTGGCCGTGGCGGAATTGAACACTGCACCTGCGACTGACGAAAAGGCCGGTGGCGATGCGCCACGGGCCGAGCCGGAGCACGTGAAAAAGCGCCGCACGCGCCGCCAGACGTTGCTGGGCCTGCTTGGCATCGTGATCGTGCTGCTCATCGTTGCGCGGCTGCTGTTGCCGAGCGGTGTGCGGTGGTACGTGAACCGCGTGCTCGATCAGGACCCGATCTACAAGGGCCGCATCGGCGACATCAAGATCGCGCTATGGCGTGGCGCCTACTCCATCAACGACATCCGCATGAACCAGGTGATCGGCAGCGTGCCCGCGCCGCTCTTCTCGGCCAAGCGGCTCGACCTGGCGTTGGAATGGCGCGCGCTGCTGGAGGGGAAGGTGGCGGGGAAGGTGTCGGTCTACGAACCGGAGATCACCTTCGTCGACTCCGAAGACCCCGCCAGCGACCAGACCGGTGCCGGTGGGCCATGGCTGCAAATCTTGAGTGAGCTGTTCCCGTTCGACATCAACAGCGCCACCGTCGTCAACGGCACCGTGAACTTCCGCGCGACCGACACCGACCCGCCCGTCGACGTGCAGCTGACCGAGCTGAACGTGCAGGTGGACAACCTCACCAACGTCCACGACGAGGTCCGCCGACTCGTCTCCACCGTCACCGCGACCGGGCTGGCGATGGGGCACGCGAAGATCGACTTCCAGACGGAGTTTGACCCGTTCTCGTACAACCCGACGTTCAAGATGGGTCTGAAGATGCTCGGGCTGGACGTCACTAAGACCAACGACCTCGCCAAGGCGTACGGGCAGTTCGACTTCGAACACGGCTGGTTCGACCTCGTCGTCGAGATCGACGCCAAGGAAGGCCAGCTCGAGGGGTACGTGAAGCCGCTGTTCCGCAATTTGAAGATTTTCACGCTGAAAGAGGTCGGCGAGAAGGACATCTTCGCGCTGTTTTGGGAAGCGATGCTCGGGACGGTGTCGGAGGTGATCGAGAACCAGCCGCGCGACCAGCTGGCGACGTTCATCCCCGTCAGCGGCAATTTCAGCGGGCCGGACACCGACCTGCTCGCCACTTTACTGAACGTGCTGCGCAACGCGTTCATCCGCGCCTACCTGCCGCGGCTGGAGGGCCAGACGCCGGCGGGGCAGGGCATGCAGTTCGGGCGCGGGTCGCCGGAAGACCCCCTGGCGCCCGCCCCCGGCGGGGCCGGCGCGGCCCGCGGCGCGGATGACGCGAAGGCGAACGAATAGGAACTTATGAACATGACGACCCGATGGACATCAATCGTGACGATCGCGCTGCTGAGCGCAGCAACGCTTCAGGGCTGCGCCAGCCAGGAGAAGGAAGACGACAGCTTCCACACCTCCGGCAGCCGTGAGGCCGACCAGCGCGCCGAACAGCGCATCACCAAAGATCAGCAGCTGAAGGGCGGCGAGGAGGGCGCGCTCAGCGAAGAGGCCAAGACGCTCTATGGGCGCCTTGGCGGTGAAGAGGGCGTGACGCGCATCGTCGATGACTTCATCGACCGCGCGCTGGCCGACCCGCGCGTCAACTGGGCGCGCAAGGGCGTCACGCGCGGCGGGCTGCTGGGCATCGGCGACAAGTCCGTCGAGTGGGAGGCCTCGCCGCAGAACGTTGCGACATTGAAACGCCACATGGCGCAGTTCGTCGGCCTGGCCACCGGTGGGCCGGCGGTGTACGAGGGGAAGGACATCAGGGCCAGTCACGCCGGCATGAAGATCACCAATGCCGAGTTTGACGCAACGATCGGCGATCTGAAGGCCACCCTCGATGCACTGCAGGTGCCCGCGGACGAACAGAAGGAACTGCTCTCGATCATCGAAAGCACGCGACCACAGATCGCGGAAGAGCGGTAGGGCACTCCACTTTCACCCGAAGCGTTCCCCGTTTAGCCGCGGGCTTGCCCGCGTTCGACGAACGAATCGATCGCGGGCAAGCCCGCGGCTAAAACGAGAAGACTCATCCTTTGATCGAACGGTATATCCTGCGCAGGTTATCGGATAATCGTTGCGTTGGTCGTTGCGCGCAGACATGAAGGACCGAAAAGGGGAATTTAGCATCTACTAGGCGGAATTAGCTTAAAATCTGCGAAAGTTGCCCATCCGCAAAATCGGCTACGCGTCCTATGTTGGCACGTGATGGGTGGCGGTCGTTTGCTCAACTTCAACAAGGCGGCGCACTGCCGGCGATTCATGTTGCTGGCGTTGTCGCTGTTCACCGCGGCGCCGATCGCCAGCGCGCACGAGATGGACGCCTTCAGCACGCCTGCGGTGCGAACGGGGGAAGCCGAGCCGCAGTTCGTCGACCTCGGGCCGATGCTGGACGCGTGGATGTACCGCGTGCTGGAGACGGCCGTCGCGAAGGTGAACGAACCGCTGCGACCACTGGTGGAGGCCGGCAACGATCCGGCGCGACTGGCGATGCTGCAACGGCCGGACGAGGTGGTGAAGTCCGTTACCGCTGCGCTGCCGCGATCGATTGAGTTGATCAATTCGATCGAGCGAACGGTCGCCTCGAAGCGACTGCAGGCGCGGTTCCCGGGGCAGATCGTGGCGTTTCGAGCCGGTGGGCCAGGCGTCTACCGCAGCGCGTTTCCGTGGCCGGACCTGCGCAGCATCACGCACAACGTGCTCAGCTCGACGATGCTGGTCCACGGCGTCTACATCGGCGCCGATAAGGTTGGGCACTTCACCGACGTGGGCGTCGGCTACTACTGGACTTATAAAAAGGCCCTGCGCGAGGGCGCGACCGAGATGGGCGCGATTCAGCTTGCCGTCGCCAGCGGCACGGACGGCATGTTCTCGGAAGGGGGCCTGCTCGGCCTGGCCGCCACGGGGGCCTACAGCAACGCCGACCTTGCGGCCAACTTCGCGGGAATGTTGTTCTACGTAAACCTGACCGAAGCGATCGAGGTGAACGGCCAGCGCCACAAACCGCTGATGGTGCGCGATGGACCGTACTGGCGGCTCGCCGATCACGTGCGGCCCGGCACGCCACTGTTGCGGCCGTTCGTTACCGATCATTGGGATGAGGCGCTGAACCCCAACCTGCTCGACCGAGCCCTGCGGCCCGCGATCTTGCGCGCGGTGCAGGCGCGGGCCGAGGGCATCCTGCGCCGCTATGCCGATGAGGACGGAGAGCCGCGATCGTACACGTACTTCGCCCGGCGGCAGTACGAGCTGAGCAGCTACTTCGGCATCGACTACGGCCACGAGGGTGGTCCCGCGGAGCTGATCGGCATGGCTGAGGCCGCGCTCGCCGTAGAGCCGGGGCCGGCGATCGTGGAGATGGCGCCGCCGCCGCAGGAGGCGGCGGTAGTTGAAGTCACTAAGCGCGCGGATCGCGTGAAATCGAAGCCGACACGCATCGCATCCCATCGCCTGCGGTAACGTACGCCGTGGCATCGGCGTCTCGCCCATGCGTGTTTGGTGCCGGAAGATTTTCTTAGCGGGGATCTGTCTGGTCAGCGCGGTCCACCACTAAAAGCATCGCTCGTACTATCCACGGGCATGGGCCAGACGCCATTGCCACGTGGAGAGCGGCCTTGTCGTGCACTTGTTTTTCCCGCCAACGCCTTAGCGGTCGTCTTTAACGTAAGTTGCTCGTCTGCTTGCCCGTGGCGGCTTTGTTGGCGGGGGTGGAGGGGACGTCGGGGCGGGTCTTTCCCTTGCTAGGACCGGCGCTGTTCTGCTTCTGACGGCTGTCCTCTTCGCTCACTCGGTTGCGTAGCTTCTTCTTGGCCATGGCGTGCTCCTTTTGATTTGTTTATCCGTTCGTCCATCCACCCAATCCGTCGGCGCGGAGGGGAACTAGTGCTTGTCCTGCCCCGGTTGCGCACCGGCGTTGTCGGCGTCCTTGCCGAAGATGCGCTTGCGGTCTTCCGTCACGTCGCCGCGCGTCACGGCGTCACCGGCGCGCATCACGGTCTCGGCGTCCGGGATGCCGGCCCCGGCACCACCGCCGCTGTCGACGTCGTTCGACCCACCGCCACCAGCGCCGATCTGGCCGAGGTTCTCGTCGATGCGTTCGCGTTGTTCCGCCATGTTGTCCTCCATCTCGTGCAAAGATGACCCGGCGCCAGCGACCGACGCGCCGCAATGGCAACCGCGGGCGCTCGCGACGCGAACGCGTGGGTCATGGGGTGCTGCAGATGCAAACCGCGGTCCGCCGGAGGGCCCGGTAACATGCCATTTTTGACTCCCGCGAAGGGATGGGTCGTTATCCGGACCCACTGCACGCTAGATTTTCACGAATTTAGTCAGCCGGCGCACGGCCGATGGCCCGCGCCGACCGATGACAGAGAGGTGCAGGCCGACACATCTGTTCGGTTGCCATGGTCTGCATTGGTGCGTTTTCGATACCGCTGTGGTTTTGGAACGCCGTGGTATGATTGACCGCGTCACCCGGGGATGACGGGCTTCAATACGAACGGGAACTAGAGACTTCTCAAGCGAAAGCACGCTGCGTGCGCGATGCGGTCACCTGCGTCAGGTGGACCGTGGCGGGCGGCGTGCGGGTCTTGAAAGGGAACGAACGTGGGCGATCAATGGTCCGAAGCGCTGGAACGGCGCACGCTGCTCTCGGTGGCGTTTCAGTTTGATTACTCGCTCGACAGCGCCGGCTTCTTCACCGACGCCGCGCGCCGCGGCGCGCTGGAAGCCGCCGCCAAGTCGATCACGTCGCGCTTGTCCGACTCCTTGACCGGCATCACGCCGACCGGCAGCAACGCGTGGTTGCTGGCCGGCTACCACCCGGAAACGGGGGGCGTCTACCAGATCGACAACGTCACCGTGCCGGTCGACCGGATCATCGTCTACGTCGGCTCGCGCGACCTGCCCGGCACCACGCTGGCGGTCAGTGGTCCCAACGGGTGGTCGGCCACCGGGGACCCTGCCTGGTACGACACCGTCCATAAGCGCGGGCAGGACGACCCGTCGACCGATTTCGCGCCGGCCAGTGGCACGATCGCGTTCGACAACGGCACCAACTGGTTCTTCGGTGAGACGACGGTCGGCCTGACGACCGACCAGTTCGACTTCTACTCCGTGGCCGCCCACGAACTCGGTCACGTGCTGGGCGTTGCAGCCAGCGATGCCTGGTGGAACCAAACCGCCGAGCGCACGTTCAACGGCCCGAAATCGGTGGCGGCGTACGGGGCGCCCGTGCCGCTGGACGACGAACGGTCACATTGGGAGAACGGCCTGCTCTTCAAGGGCAACGAAACATCGCTCGACCCGACCATCGCCACCGGCCGACGCAAGGAATACACCGGGCTCGACTTCGCGGGGCTCGACGATATCGGTTGGAGCGTCACCGAAGCGCCGCCCGCGCCACAGCCGCAACCGACCGTCGGTTCCATCGCGAGCGTGTCGCTTATCGACGCGAAGACCGACAAGGTCGTCGCGACGCTTGCCGACCAGCAGACGATCAGCCAGGCGACGTTCCCCGGCGGGCTCACGCTGCGCGCCGACACGACGGGCCGCATCGGCAGCGTTCTGTTCGCGGTCGACGGCAAGGTGGTGCGCGTCGAGGGTTACGCGCCCTACACGATCGCTGGTGACGCCGGGACCGACTTTTACGCGTGGGACGTGGCCCCGGGCACCCACACCCTCACCGTTGCCCCATTCGCGGGTCCCAACGCTACGGGCGAGGCGGGCGCCGTGCGGACGATCACGTTCACGATCAACCCACCGCCCGCGTCGACCGGCATCTCCGCGACGCAGCGCATCAACGCCACGAGCAAGCCGATCACGGTCGCCGACGGTCGGATCTTCACTGCGGCCGAGGGGTTCATCGGTGGCACGGAATCGACCGGCGCCGCCGACTACGCCGACACGATCGACGATGCGCTCTTCTACACGCGCCGTTACGGCCGCGACTTCGCGTTCAACCGCGCGGTG
Organism: Tepidisphaeraceae bacterium; assembly: GCA_035998445.1. Classification (NCBI taxonomy): domain Bacteria; kingdom Pseudomonadati; phylum Planctomycetota; class Phycisphaerae; order Tepidisphaerales; family Tepidisphaeraceae; species Tepidisphaeraceae bacterium. Next base: position 56,656 of record DASYHQ010000041.1, read on the forward strand.
CCCAACGGCAACTACACGGTCCAGCTGTACTTCGTCGATCCGGTCTACTCCGCCAAGGGCGGTCGCGTCTTCGACGTGCTGGCCGAGGGCGTCACGGCGCTGGCGAACTTCGACATCGTGGCGGCCGGTGGGGCGAAGCGCGGCATCGTGGTGAACGTGCCGGTGACCGTGGTCGACGGGCAACTGTCGCTGCGCTTCCTGGCCAAGCGCGACAACGCGATCATCAGCGCGATCGGCATCGCGCCGCGCATCGAGGCCGAGTCCGCGACCCGCGTGGGGGCGCAACCGAGCACTCAGTGGGCCGGCTATACCGGCGCAGGCTACGTCGATTACGGCGCTGCCAAGGGTGAATACCTGGAGTTCAACGCGACCAGCGCGTCGGCTGGCAAGTATCGGCTGGTCATCCGCTACGCCAACGGCGGCACGAGCGATCGGCCGTTGGAACTGCGCGTCAACGGCACCGTCGTCACACCAACGCTGTCGTTCAAGTCGACCGGCGGCTGGTCGACCTGGGCCACGACCGAGATCATCGTCGACCTGCTGGCCGGTGACAACGCGATCCGCCTGACCAGCATCGGCGCCAGTGGGGCGAACGTCGACTCGCTTCTGGTCGCCTGATCAACTGCACTTGTTTCATGCAACTGGAGCGACTCAACTTCAGAGCGACTGCCGGCCTCATCTATAGAACGGGTAGCTAGCCCTTGGTAACGGCTGCAGTGTCGAGTCAATACAACAGTTGTACATACATTTTATGAAGGTCTCATAACCACTGTTGACACAAGGCTCTACCGGCACGGACGGAAAATATTGAATCTTCCTCCTCGTTGGCCACGATAAGTGTCTGGAACTGCAACTGAAAACGTGCGGTTTGTCGCGCAGCGTGAAAATAATTCGTGTATAGTCTCGCTGACACGCCAGCGCTCAGTGGGTGAGACTGTTGCTTAGTCGATTAAGGAAAATCATATGGACGTAACGATCATTGGCTGCGGCTACGTGGGCCTCGTGACCGGTGTTTGCCTCGCAAGCATTGGCCACAACGTACGTGGGGTCGAAAAGGACAAGCGGAAGCTCAAGGCGCTTCAGGACGGGCACTGCCCGATCTTCGAGCCCGGCCTGCAGGAGCTGATGCAGGAGAACTACGCCAGCGGGCAAATCCAGTTCACCGACAACGTGAAGGAAGCGGTGAAGGACGCCGAGGTGGTGTTCCTGTGCGTCGGTACCCCACCGAAGGATGACGGCACGGTCGACATGTCGTTCCTGGAAGGGGCCGGCAAGGAGGTCTGCGACGCGCTGGCCGAGCACAACAACGAGTACTTGGTCACGATCATCGTCAAGAGCACGGTGCCGGCCGGTACGAACCGCAAGCTGTACAACTTCCTCAAGAGCCAGACGAAGGCGTACGTCTCGGTCGTCAGCAACCCCGAGTTCCTGAAGGAAGGCACCGCCGTTCAGGACTGCCTGAACCCCGACCGCATCGTGGTGGGCGGCGAGAGCCCCGAGTCGTTCCGCATGATGCGCCGGTTGTACGACCCGCTCATCAAGCGTGAAGAGAACTTCATGACGATGAACTGGGAGTCGGCCGAGCTGACCAAGTACGCCGCCAACAGCATGCTCGCCGCCCGCATCTCGTTCATGAACGAGCTGACGGTGCTGTGTGAGTTCTACGGCGCCGACGTGGAAGACATCCGCAAGGGCATCGGTTCGGACAGCCGCATTGGGCCGGCGTTCCTGCGTGCCGGCTGTGGCTACGGCGGCAGCTGCTTCCCGAAGGACGTCGCCGCGATGGAACACATTGCCAAGTCGGCCGGTCACGAGTCGCTGTTCGTGCACGCGATTCAGACGGTCAACAAGAACCAGAAGAAGCGCTTCGCCGAGAAGATCGTGCAGAAGCTGGGTCGCCCGATCGAGGGCGCCACGATCGCGGTGTGGGGTCTGGCCTTCAAGGCCGACACCGACGACATTCGTGAGTCGGCCAGCATCGACGTGATCGAGTACCTGCTCGAGAAGGGCGCCCACGTGCGAGCGCATGACTACAAGGGCATGGAGCACATGAAGGAGCTGTTCAAGGGGACCGAGGTCGAGTGGTCGCAGGACCCCGTGACGGCCGCCGCCGGCGCCGACGCCGTCGCGCTGCTGACCGATTGGCCGCAGTACACCACGCTGCCGTTCCGCAAGATCGCGGCGACCATGAACCAGCCGATCATCTTCGACGGCCGCAACTGCCTCAACCGCGAAGTGATGCGCGAGACCGGCTTCCAGTACTACCCCATGGGCCGTCCCGCCGTCGAGAACGCGCTTCGGTTGAAGAACCGGGTGTAAGTTCGACGACGCATACGTAAACGAGAAAGCCCTGCGACCTAGGTCGCAGGGCTTTTTTTGCGTCACGTTGTGGATGGCACGCCAACGAAAAACGTCATCCTGCAGCGCCTGAAACACCTTAGCCTTCCGGGGCTGTGCCGGGACGGGCTGAGGCGCATCAGGCGTCGCAGAATGACGATGTTGGAGTCAAACGTCCGACGTGAGATCAGCCTGGATTACAGGCGGATACCGATGCCGAGCGTGTAGAGCAGCTGACCATCACCGTCGAAGATCTCATCGAGCTCTTCGTCTTCGTCGAAGAAGTACTGGTACTCGACGCGACCGAAGACGAACACGTCGTTGGTCTCACCGAGGTAGAACTTCACGCCCGCTTCCGGGCCGGCAGCAAAGGTGTCGCTGACGGTGTCGCCGTAGACGTAACCGAAGTTGACACCGATGAACGGGGCGAATCGACCCAGGTTCAACTGGTAGTCGAGGAACCCGCGCGTCGAGGCGTTGACGTTCGTGCCCGCGCCGACATCGCTGTAGCCGACCGTCTGACGAACGCCGAGCTCGAAAGAGGGCCCAAGGAAGATGCCGAGGCTCGCCTCACCGTTAAACGAACCGGTCTCGACGTCGTTGTCGCTCGAACCGTTACCGGCCAGCGTGAACTCCAAGCCACCGTCGCGCGTGTTGTCGGCGGCCATGGCAGGTGCCGTGGCCAACGCCAACGGAAGCGCCAGTGCGGGTAAGAAGCGTGCGTAACGCATGTGTTCTCCTTCGCCTCGTAGGCGATAATACGTGTTAACAGCGGATGACACCGACCGTTCGGGTATCCGCCTACCGAGCACACCTACATCATGGGGGAACTGAGCCCAATTTGACGACGTGCAAAATTTGAAGCTTGTGTGGAATGTTACGCTTGGGTTGTAAGTGTCTTACATCCATGCGTTTGCGTTTCAGTAAATTCGCACGCAATCGCCGTTTATGCGGATTCTGCCGTTTGAGCGGGGGCGAATGAATGATCAGATAGCGTAGATGGGGCTGTTTCCACATATGCCCGGGGCGATTGCCCGGCCTGCTGGCAGTGGTTGGCTGCTCAGGCGAGCCGTGGCAGAGCAAATCCGCCAAGGTGTTTCTGCGCGACGCCGAGGCGAAAAAATCGGCCAACCCGATCGTCGCGATGGCGCAGCTGCGCGCTGTCACAGCAGGCTATGGTGTTGGAAATTGCTGACGCCGTGCGCGCCGGTGACGTGCCGCGGGCGCAGTTCTGGAGCGCCCGGCTGAACAAGCCGAAGGGGTGTTGCTGCTGCAAGCGCTACCGAAAGGATCAGAACAACAGGATGAGGCGGCCCGCGAGGAGATCGAGTGGCAGACGAGCCGGGCACGGCAGTTGATGGACGAGGCGATGCGTTACGCGCGTCAAACCGAAACGCCACTGCCCGGCCGCACGGTCGAGCGGTCCAACGAGGCCCCGACGCTCGCCGACCCGCCCGCGGCCCTGCGCGAGGTGGCGGGCATCCCGGCCGGCTCGTGGCCTAACTGGATGGGCAACTGGCTCGGCTTCTACAACACGTGGGAAAGCGTGATGGCCCAGGTGCTGACCGCACTGGTGGTCTTGGGCACCTGGCGCGTCGCCCGCTGGAACGCCAAGCGCACCAGCGAACAAAAGCGCCGCGAACGCGCCATTGCTACCTCCGCCACGCCAAGCATGGCCTAGGCCACGAACAACTGTTCAACCACGAAGGCACGAAAGTACGAAGCGATTCCAGACAGTCTGGAATCGCTTCGTGTCTTTGTGCCTTCGTGGTGAAACTGAACTCGTTTAGAGCGTGTTATGCACTTTGGGGGTCAGTAACGCAGGCGTGACGACGCTGGGTGCCACGGTTTGGTACTCCAAGCCGTGTCTGCGTGTACCGGCACGGCTTGGCGTACCAAACCGTGGCACCCAAGCCAGTTTCTGAGCTGGAAAGTGCATAACACGCTCTAGATATGGATCGCCTGCTTCTCCACGTTCATCGCGGCTTCCTTGAAGGCCTCGGCAAGGGTGGGGTGGGCGTGGACGCTGCGGGCGATGTCTTCGACGCTGCTGGCGAACTCGATCGCGACGGCGGCCTCGGCGATCATGTCGCTGGCGCGGGGGGCTAGGATGTGCACGCCCAGCAGGCGGTCGGTCTTGGCGTCGCCGATGACCTTCACGAAGCCGTCCGTCTGGCCCATCGCGCGGGCGCGGCCGTTGGCCATGAAGGGGAACTTGCCGACCTTGATGTCGAAGCCCTTGGCCTTGGCGTCGTCCTCACCGTAACCCACGCTGGCCAGTTCGGGGTTGGTGTAGATGACGTTGGGCACGGCGTTGTAGTTGACGTGGCCCGCCTTGCCGGCCATCAGTTCGACGGCGGCGTAGCCTTCCTCTTCGGCCTTGTGGGCGAGCATCATCCCGCCGATCACGTCACCAATCGCGTAGACTCCCGGCACCTTCGTCTGGTAGTGCGCGTCGACCTGCACGAAGCCGCGCTTGTCGATCTCCACGCCGAGTTCCGTCAAGCCCAGCCCCTGCGTGTAGGGCTTGCGGCCGACCGCCACCAGGACGACGTCGGCCTCTTCCACGCCTTTCTCGTCGCCGCTGGCCCAGTCGACCTTTACCTTCCCGTTGGCGATGGTCGCCGTCTGGGCGCCGGTCTTGAACTTGAACTTGAAGCCCTGCTTTTCCAGCAATTTCTGCAGGGCGGTCGTCATCTCCTTATCCATGTTGGGCGCGATGCGGTCGAGGAACTCGACCACCTGCACCTGCGAGCCCAGCCGGGCCCAGACGCTGCCCAGTTCAAGGCCGATGACACCCGCGCCGATGATCAGCAGCTTTTCGGGAATCTTCGGCAGGTTGATCGCGTGATCGGAGCTAACGACGTGCTTGCCGTCGTACTTGAAGGCCGGCAGCTCGATCGGGGCGCTACCGGTGGCGATCAGCACGCGCTTGGTCGACAGCGTCTTATCACCATCGCTGGCGGTCACCACCACGCTGTTCGCGCTGGCGATGCGGGCGGTGCCCTTCACGTGGGCGATCTTGTTCTTCTTCATCAGGTAGGCGATGCCGTTGGCGTTGGCGCTGACAACGCCGTCCTTGCGCTTCAGCAATGCGGGCAAGTCGATGTCGATCGAACCGACCTTTAAGCCGTGCTTGGCGAAGTCGTGCTTGGCCTGATGGTAGAACTCGCTGGAGTCCAGGAGCGCCTTGGTCGGAATGCAGCCCCAGTTGGAACAGGTGCCACCGAGGGCCGGCTCCTTTTCAACAATGGCGACGCTCATTCCCAGTTGGGCCGCCCGAATGGCAGCGACGTAACCCCCGGGACCGGCACCGATAACGACGAGATCGTAGTTGTTTTCGCTCAAGGCAATCCTTTGGTTTTACCAGCCTCTTGGCTCGCGCGGGATTATAGGGGATGACGGGCGCGGGATCGATACGGCCATCAACTGCTCACTGAAGCAACCAAGCCGTTGGCTTCGCGCCTGGCGCAGGATTCGGAGAGGTTAAGTCTTGCAAGTGCATGTGGTTGTGCGGAGGGCAGGCGCGGGCTCGTTGACCCGTCGGGCGCGCAGGTCTACGCTATTGGCCATGTAGCCGCCGAGACCGAGGGCCTGCCAAGGGCCAGCGGTGCGGGGAACCCAAGGGTGCAGGGACGGGCCGGCAGACGTGTGGTCTGCGGGTCAGGTCTGTACCGGGGGCGAAGGGACTCACAAAAGTTCCAGGGCACTTTCAAGCCCCAGCCCGTCAGCTAACCCCGTAGGCATGTGAAAGGGCGCAGCACGCCGCGCGCCACGTGATGACCTTCTTGAATGACGATCGGGCCCACGCCTGACTGCTTACTTTGCCGCTGAGGCGGCAAGGCCGGTGGTAGGGTAGCGCACGTCTGTCTTTTGGTGGTCGGTCACGGAACGCGCGGTTCCTGCCTTCGTTCGACTGGATCAGGCAAAAATGGAAACGTCTTCGGACAACGGGCGTGAAAAACCGCTCGCGCTGGCCTTGCTGTCGAGTACCCGTCCGCGAACCTTAAGCTGGAAGCAGGCCGCGGGGCTGCTGTTTGGCGATTGGGGCACCAGCCGCCTGTACGTATTGGGGCTGGCTTTTCTCTTCGCGGGTCGAAGCAGTTTTTGGCTCATCCTGTCGATGAGCCTGTTGATCCTGGCGGTGGGCTGGGCCTACAGCCAGATCTGCCGGATCTACCCCGACGGTGGCGGTGTGTACAGCGCCGCCAAGCGGCGCAGCCGCACGCTGGCGGTGGTGGGGGCGCTGCTGCTGTTCGCCGACTACACGATTACCGCCAGCCTGAGCGCGCTGGAGGCGTTCCACTACTTCGGCCTGCCCCTTCAGAAGCACGCGATGGTCCAGCAGGCCGTCGCCGCCACGACCAATCCCGGCATCGCCGCACCCGACATGCCCGCGGGCTCGCCGGCAACCGTGGTCGATGCTGGCGATGCGATCGTGCTGAACCACAAGGCCGCGGCGGCCGAGCACGAGCAGTTGTTCGCCTGGGACTCGCCCGGCCTGTGGGCGATTGTCGCCATCGGTGCGCTGGGCCTGTTTAACCTGCTGGGCCCGAAACACTCCTCCGCGTTCGCGATCGCCGCGGCGCTGGGGATGATACTCATCACAATGCTGATCGTGTTCGGGTCGATCCCGCACGTCGACTGGGGGCAACTGGAGATCGGCCACCTGAACCACGACTTCGGCTCGACGTGGGTCGCGTTTGTCTCGATCGTGCTGGCGCTGTCGGGCGTGGAAGCGATCGCCAACCTCACTGGCGTGATGAAGAAACCCGTCGGCGCAACAGCGAGCAAGGCGGTGTGGATCGTCGCGATCGAGGTGGCGCTGTTCAACGTGCTGCTGGCGCTGGTGATGCTCTCGATCTTCCCGCTCGACCGCGAGGCGCACAAGAACGACATGCTCGCCTACATCGCCAAGGTGCGCGTCGGTGAGTGGGCCGAGTGGTGCGTGCGCATCGTGGGTGGCGTGCTGCTGCTGAGCGCGACGAACACGGCCATTAACGGGCTGATGAGCGTCGTCTACGTCGTCAGCCGTGATGGTGAGTTGCCGGCATTCTTTCAAAAGACCAACCGCTACGGAACCCCTTGGATCGCCGCTGCCCTGGCGATGGGCACGCCGGCGTTCGTGCTGTTGTTGGTACACGATCTGGAAAGCCTCGTGGCCCTTTACGCGATCGGCGTGGTGGGCGCCGTTGCGATCGACGTGTCGCTTTGCGCGATCCACCCGCGCCTGCGCTCGCCTTGGCGCAAGGTGCCGATGGCCACGCTCGGCGTGTTGCTGGTGGCGATCTGGATCACGCTGGCGTTCACCAAGCTGCACGCGCTGGCGTTCGTGGGCATCGTGATGGCGATCGGCCTGACCGCCCGCTACGCGACCAAGCAATTGCAGAAGCGCCGCGGGCCCAAGCTCAGTCTGCTGCGCCAGGCGATCGCTGAGCAGGTGACGAGCGAGGCGATGGGCAAACCGAAGATTTTGCTGGGCACGTACGGCAGCGACCTGCTGGCCTCCGTTGCGCTGCGCGAGGCGCAGTCGCGCAACGCGACACTTGTGGTCTGCTTCGTACGGCAGGTCGCGCTGTCGTACGGTTACGACGACGGTACGAAACTGACGATCGACACCGATCTGGCGGCGCTGCGCACTTTCAGCCGGTTCCTGGAGATGGGCCACGACGCCGGCGTGACGGTGCTGCCCGTCTACGAAAGCGGCCAAGACGCCGCCGAACTGATCGCCGAGACGGCAGCGCTGTACGGCTGCGAGGAAGTGCTGATCGGCACGAGCCGTCAGGGTGCGCTCTATCACCTGATCAAGGGCACGTTCCAACGACGGCTCGAAGCGCTGCTGCCGGGTGAGGTGAAGGTGAAAGTCGTGGTGCCCGACGAACCGCCGACCGGTTCACCACCGATGGCCCAACCGGCGCATGTGCCGGCGTAATCATTTGGAAATACGTCGTCTGACGACCATCGTCATCCTGAGAAGGTGATAGAGAACGCGGTGGCGGCTGCCTTCCCGTGGCATGGGCGTCTCGCCCATGCTCGTGGTAGGGCCGGAAGACATAATTGATTGCAGCGGTTTGGTCGGCGCAACAGCCAACCAATGAGATCTCTCATTCCAGTCCACACGCATGGGCGAGACGCCCATGCCACGGTCGGATCAGACGCGGCATCATTCATCAAGTGCAACGAACTCGATCCGGCCCCTCTCCTGGCGTACCGGGAGAGGGGACCAGACTTGAAAAACACGCTTTCATCAACGGCTATCACTTGCCGCCACTGCCGGCGTCGAACAGGTCCATGTCTTTTGGTGGCCGCCATTTCAGGTTCAAATGTTCGTACGCCTGCTTGGTCGCCCGGCGGCCCTGGCGGGTGCGGGTGACGAAGCCGGTCTGCAGCAGGTAGGGCTCGATCACGTCGACGAGCGTCTCGGTCTCCTCTCCCATGCTGGCGCCGATCGCCTCGATGCCGGCGGGGCCGCCTTCGTACACCTCGATCAGCGTTCGCAGGAACTGGCGATCCTGCTCGTCCAATCCCCTGGCGTCGATCCCTTCCAGTTCCAGTGCCGCCTTCGTAACTGGCAGGGTGGGTCGGCCATCGGCCTCGACCGCGGCGAAGTCGCGCACGCGGCGGAGCAGGCGGTTGGCGATGCGCGGCGTGCCGCGGCTGCGATGGGCCAGTTCCCAAAGTGCATCGTCCGGCGCGCCCATCTTCAACTGCACCGCGTTGGCCTTCAGAATCTCGTGGAGCGCCTCGGGCGTGTAGAACTCGATGTGGTTCACGATGCCGAACCGGCTGCGCATCGGGCCGCTGAGCAAGCCGATGCGCGTCGTCGCGCCGATCAAGGTGAAGCGCGGGATGGGCATGGTGATCGTGCGCGCGTGCATGCCGGCGTCGATCGTCACGTCGACCTTGTAGTCCTCCATGGCCGGGTAGAGGTACTCCTCGACGATCGCGGGCAGGCGGTGGACCTCGTCGATGAAGAGCACGTCGCCCTGCTGCAATTTGGTGAGGATGCCGACGAGGTCGGCGCCCTTGGTGAGCGCCGGGCCGTTGGTGACGTGAACCTGCGCGGCCATCTCGTTGGCCACCACGTGCGCGAGCGTCGTCTTGCCGAGCCCCGGCGGGCCGTGCAGCAGGACGTGCTCGACCGGTTCGTTTCGCCCCTTGGCGGCATCGACGGCGATCTTCAACTTTCGGATGAGCGTCGGCTGCCCGACGTACTGCGCGAACAGCTGTGGCCGCAGCGCGTAGTTGAACGTGTTCTCTTCCGGGCTCTGGTTTTCGCCCGATACGATTCGCTCGCGTGCCATGGAGATCGTTTTAGCAGGTGTGAGGAGGGTCATAAAGAAACCGGTGTGGAAAAGGCAACTTGCCCGCTTGACGCGCGCTTGCCCGCGTTCGATTTGATCGGCAATGACGCGCAAACAAGCCCGCGCCCAAACGAGAAAAGAACAGACATGCCCACGAGCGAAGGAACGTACGTCGGTCGGCGAAACAGAAACATCACCCACGCGCACGCGGGATCCTCACGAAACATGGCCACCGGCGTTCCTTCGCTCGTGGGCATGAATACCGAACTGATTCCTAACATTATAGCCGTCCGCCCGCGGCGCGTCGAGCAGAAAAGGGCATGAACATACTTGATGCATGGGTTTCCGGTCCCCTCTCCCGCGTACTCGCGGGGGAGGGCTAGGGAGGGGGCTGCGCGTACGATCAGGAACGGGTTGACGCTCCCGCCCCCACCCTAGGCACTGTCTGACGGATCGCGCGTGGGCGAGAAGCTTGTCATCCCGACCCTAGCGGTAGCGACCCGACCCATCTTCCACGGGCGCGAACCGCTCGTCATTCGAGATCCCTCAGGTCGCCTTAGGCTCCCTTCGGGATGACAACCACCCAGATAGGCACTCATTTTGATCCGCCAGACAGTGCCTAACCCTCTTCCGGAGTACCGGGAGAGGGGACCGGCGGGACGCGTGGGCGCGGTATGCAGCGGTCGGATTTCTGTAATGAAGGCATTGCGCGAATGAGACGCAAATTCCCTGTTCACGGACGACGAACGTCGCCGACGGCCTATCCGCCGATGCGGCTCATTTGTTGGTTGCCGCGGGCGCTGTGGACGTCGGGTTTGAGGCGAACGCAGTCGGTCATCGCGGTCGCGATGCGTTGGTGGCGGGCGGTGGGGGTAAGGTCGCCGGAACGTAGGACGCCGCGCACGTCGACCTCGCCACCTTCGAACAGGCACGATCGCAGCACGCCGGTCGCGGTCAGGCGCAACCGATTGCAGGTGCCGCAGAACGGGGCGGACATCGCGCTGATAAAGCCAATCCGGCCGCGGGCGCCGTGCAATGCGAGGCGATAGGGGACCGCCGGGCCGACGCCCGCTTCGCTGTCTCGGTCGATCGCGACCAGCGGTCCGAGTTCCGCCTCGATCACTTGGCGCATCTGCGTTTCCGAGACGAAGACGTCCCCGCGATCCTGCGCGCCGCAGCCACCGGCGGGGCCCAACTCCTCGGCGTCCACCGCCATGCTGCGGTCGCTCGTTTGCAGCACGGCAGCGTCGCCTAGGGGCATGTATTCGATGAAGCGAACGGTCAAATTGCGGTCGAGCGACAGGCGGGCGAAGTCGGGCAGTTCGTCGTCGTTCACGCCGCGCATGACGACGCAGTTGATCTTCGTTGCGAGGAAGCCACCCTCAATCGTGCGGTCGAGCCCACGCAGCACCGCAGACAGGTCGCCGGTGCGGGTGATCTGCTGGAAGCGGTCTGCCCGCAGCGAGTCGAGGCTGATCGTGATGCGGTCCAGCCCGGCCGACCGCAGTGGCTGAGCCAGGTCGAAGAGGCGCTGTCCGTTGGTGGTCAGTGAAAGGTCGTCGATGCCATCGATTTGCCGCAGCTTGGCAACCAGATCGACCAATCCGTGCCGTACGGTTGGCTCGCCACCGGTCAGCTTAAATCGGCGGATGCCATGCACCTCGATCGCCGCCCGCACGACGTCGGCGATCTCCTCGAAGGTCAGCACATCGTCCTTCGGCAGCCACGCCACCCCCTCGGCCGGCATGCAGTAGGTACAGCGGTAGTTGCAGCGATCGGTGATGCTGATCCGCAACATCCGAACCGCGCCAATCGATCGCGGACCGGTATCAAACCCGGCTGGCGAAGCGGTAACGAGATTCGGCAAGACGGCGAGCTGCACGGTGGGATTATAGCGACCAGCTTGCGGGAGGTGGCGAAATCTCAGGAACACGATGGGGAGCTGCGTGCTAACTGGCATCCCAAGCGGAGCCTAAGGCGACTGGAGGGATCTCGAGTGGCTGGGAATCGCAAGGCGGGTCGAGATCCCTCAGGTCGGCCAGCCTCCCATTGGGATGACACTTGGCCTATTGCGGCGACCTCTATGGGGTTAAGCGGTACGTGGCCCGTCTTATAACCCACCTTGTCCACGCATTCGGCCTCCTCCCTAACCTTTGTCCGTTTGACCGGTCCATACACTTGGGTACGATTCGCATTTCCCAGAGCCGCGTCGCAGGCGCGCGGGGGACGTGAAGAAACAAATCGAAGAGGAGTCCATATGAAGGTCCAAGTCGTCCGCCGCGCTACCGCATTGTCCGCGGCCATTTTGCTGGCTTTGTCGGGGGTCGCCGGCGCACAGGTGCTTGAACAGTTCCCTGAAGGCGCCATGGGTGGCATGCGCATCAGCAACCTCGGTAAGGTCAGCACGAAGGCCGCCGACCTCGCCAAGAAGCTCGGCGTCGACCAGATGTCGCCCGAGGCGGCCGACCCAATGAAGGCGCTGGAGGCCAAGTTCGGCATCAAGGAAGGCCTCAACGAAGACGGTGACTTCGGCGTGGCGTTCCTCGATCCCACGACGCTCGGCGAAGGCGCCGAGCCGATCATCATGCTCGTGCCGGTCACCGATTATCAGGCCTTCCTCGGCAACTTCCCCGACGCCAAGACGACCGGTGAGGTCAGCGAAGTCACCTCGCCCGAGGGCGAGACGTCGTTCGTGAAGTCGTGGGGCGGCAAGTACGCCGCCATCAGCCCCAACAAGGCGGCCCTGCAACTGAAGCCGGCGCCGATGAAGATCAACGGCCAGCTGGCGACCAAGGAGCTGAACGAGAAGGACATGGTCTTCTTCGGCAACATGGAGGCCATCCGCGCTAAGGCGCTGCCCATGATCCAGCAGAACCGCGAGAAGTGGATCGCCGAGATGGAGAAGGACATCCTCTCGCAGGGGCCCGCAATGGCCGACCCCGACGCCGACCCGAACGATCCCGCCGCCGTCGACGAGAACGCGGCCAAGCAGACCGAGATGGCCAAGAAGTTCATGCCCGTCATCAAGGCTGCGGCCAACCAGGGCATCAACGTCATGGAAGGGTTCCTGCGCGACGCGCAGAGCGCGACCTACAGCCTGAACCTGACCGACGCCGGCATCAACGGCACGCTCGCCGCCGAGTTCACGCCCGGCTCGTACGCCGGCAAGATGCTGTCCAACATCAAGGGCACCAACGACTCGTTGCTGAGCGGGCTGCCCGCCGGCAAGTACCTGTTCTTCGGTGGCTCGTCGCTCGATCCGAAGTCGGTCATGCCGGCCGTCAACGACCTGCTCGACCCGGTCCTGAAGGAACTGAACGCCGTCAACGACGATCAGGCCAAGCCGATCATCCAGGTGCTGGAGTCGGCCAAGCGCATGATGGCCGCCACCACCAGCCAGACGTTCGGCCTGGTGGCGCCGGCGGGGCAGTTCATGCAGGAAGCGATCCTTCAGTCGATCACGATCACGCGCGGCGACGTCGCGACGATCGACGCGGCCCAGAAGGAGCTGCTCGAGGCGCAGCAGAAGGTGATGACCCTTGCCCAGGGTCAGGACGCCGCCGGCACCAACACCGTCTTCACGCCCGCCGCGCGGCAGGTGGACGGCGTGACGTTCGACCAGTTCAAGACCGAGATCACCGCCGACCCGGACAGCCCCGACGCCGCCCAGGCTCAGCGCATGCTCGGCATCCTGTACGGCCCCGAGGGCATGACCGGCCTCACCGGCAAGTTGGACGACAAGCAACTGCTGACCGTCGCCGGCCTGTCGCCTGCGGCGCTGAGCAACGTGATCAAGTCGGCCAAGGCCAACGAGGACGTGGTCGGCAAGACGCAGTCCCTGCAGACCGCCAAGGCGCAGCTGCCCGAGCAGCGCATCGCCACGATGTACATCCCGGTCGACGTGATCCTCGGCACCGGCCTGAACTACGCCCAGCAGTTCGGCATGCCGATGAACGTGCAGCTGGCCGAGAACCTGCCGCCGGTTGGCATGACGCTCGCCGCCGACGGGTCGGCCATCCGCATGGACGGCCACGTGCCCACGCCGCTCGTGCAGAGCGTGGTCAGCGCCGTCATGCAGCTCTACATGGGCATGGGCGCCGGTGGCCAGGGTGGCGGAATGGCTCCCGCTCCGCAGCCGGGCGATGACGGCATGTAACGCCGCGTCTACCGCTTATTACTGATCACACCAAGGGCCGCCCCGCAACGGGCGGCCCTTGTTCGTTGGTGCCTCCGGTCCCTCTCCCGGTACTCCGGGAGAGGTTAGGTGAGGGTGCATTTCCAACGGTTTACGACCTTGTAAGAACCAATCACCCTCACCTAACCTCTCCCATGAGTACATGGGAGAGGGACCGGAGAATCGCATCCCCGAAAGCTTCGGAGTGCCCGGTCTCTCCTCGCCTTCAATCTCCCCGCCAAACCTTCTATGATCACCGACCACCCATGCGTGTCCTCGGCATCGATCCTGGCCTGCAGCTCACCGGTTACGGCGTGATCGAGTCGCACCCGTTTCGCCCGCGGTTGATCGATGGTGGCGTCATCCGGCTGGCCGCCAAAACGCCGATTGCCTCTCGATTGGTCGAGCTGGAACGGGCGCTGGAGGAGATCGTCGTCGAACACCGCCCCGAGCGCGTGGCGGTCGAGATGCTCTACGCGCACTACAACCACCCGCGAACCGCGATCCTCATGGCCCACGCGCGCGGCGTGATTTTGCTGGTCGCCGCCCGCCATGGGCTAAGCATCGATGAGCTGCCCGCCAACCGCGTCAAGCAAGCCGTCAGCGGCCACGGCCACGCCAGCAAGCACCAGATGCAACGGGCGATTCAGTCCATCTTCTCGCTGAAGGACCCACCCGAACCCCCTGACGTCGCCGACGCTTTGGCGATCGCGATCTGCAGCGGTATGAGTTTGCCGATGGATACCGCGTCGTCGCGACCCTTGCCGCTGCCCGCGGAGTAGGTGACACACTCCCTCGCAAATCCCTTCCTCTTCGTCTGGTCCCCTCTCCCGGTACTCCGGGGGAGGGCTAGGGAGGGGGCTTGACCGCGGACCCATCGGAGTAGGGCCCCCTCCCTAACCCTCCCCCGCGAGTACGCGGGAGAGGGGACCGGAGCAACGGGTCAAAGTCGTTGCCGCCTTCCTGGAGAGAGGAAGAGTATGGCGTAGCTCATCTCGTTTCGCGTCCCTCATACCGTCCGCCGAAACATCTCCGGGCTCACGCCCACCACCTGCTTGAACTGCTTGCTGAACGTGAACGGGTCGGCATACCCCAACTGATACGCGACCTCTTTGTTGCTTAGCCGATCCTGCGCGATCAGCACGCGGGCGCGGTCGATGCGCCGGCGGATGCGGTACTCGCCGGGCGAGATGCCGGTGCGCTGGCGGAAGATCTTGCGGAACCGCTCGTAGCTTAGCCCGTGGCTGGCGGCGAGCGTGGCGGTGTCGAGGCGCTTGTCGAGGTCGCGCGACAACGCGGCGCTCGCCGACTCGATCAGCGTCGCGTGCGGGTGCGGCGCGTCTCGGCGGCGGTCGGCGTCGTGGGCGTAGGCGAGCAACTCGTGAGCGCGGGCCAGCGTTTGCGCGACGGCGACGTCCGACCCGTGCGACAGGTCGTGTACGATGCGCTCGAACTTGTCGATCAGCTCCAGGTCTAACCCCGGCCGCAGCAGCAGGCGCGACAGGTCGATCGTTCCCAATCGCGCCAGTTCATCGCAGAACCGGCCGTCGAGGGTGATCCAGCACTCGGCCCATTGGCCATCGGGGTCCTGTTCAACCCCGGCAGGGCGGTTGGCGGGCATCTGCAGGAAGCAACCGGCCTCCACGCGCCTGGTGACACCGTCGCCATCGGTGAACGTGCCCGTGCCGCGCAGCACGTAGACCGCGACGTAGTCGCGCATCACGCGGTCGCGGTACGAATTGGCGGCCATTGGCTTGCGCATGAACGCGCAACCGCGCACGCCGCCATGTCCGGTCGCGAACGTGCGGTAGACGACCTCGTCCCGCAGCACGTGCTGCGGGATGCGGTTGTCGACCGGCGATATTCGGACGGATCGCTTCATATCAGGCCCGCGTGGATCTCGATGACCAAATATGACATGCACGCGACCATTTATCCAATGGAAAGTGCCGACGGGTACGCTAGCGTTAGTTCAGCGGAAAACCATTCCTGACACACGCAACCACCCACGAGGAACGCAGATGAGCACGACGAACAAGGTCAACTGGGGCATTCTCACGACGGGCGCGATCGCGTCCTGCTTCGCGCGCAACCTGGCCGCCAGCCAGACCGGTCGGCTGTTGGCGGTGTCGTCGCGCGACAAGGCCAAGGCCGACAAGTTCGCCGCCGAATTCAAAGCTGAGCGCAGCTACGGCAGCTACGAGGAGCTGCTGGCCGACACGGACGTGCAGGCCGTCTACATCTCCACGCCGCACCCGCTGCACACGGAGTGGGCCATCAAGGCGATGGAGGCCAAGAAGCACGTGCTGGTCGAGAAGCCCGTCGCGCTCAACACCGCCCAAGCGATGGCGATGCTGGAATCGGCGACGGTCAACGACGTGCTGCTGATGGAGGCGTTCATGTATCGCTGCCACCCGCAGACCGCCAAGCTGGTGGAGCTGATCAAGAACAAGGAGATCGGCGACGTGCGGATGATCCGCGCCTCGTTCGGCTGGCACGGCGGGTTCAACGCCGAAAGCCGCATCTACAGCAACGAGCTGGCCGGTGGCGGCATTATGGACGTCGGTTGTTATACGACATCGATGGCCCGCCTGATCGCCGGCGCGACGGCCGGTAAGGACTTTGCCGATCCCGTGCAGGTGACTGGCGCGGCGCATCTGGGCGAGACGGGCGTCGACGAGTGGGCGATCGCCTCGATGAAGTTCCCCGGCGACGTGCTGGCGCAACTGTCGACCAGCGTCAGCATGGACCAGGAGGCCGCCGTCACGATCTACGGAAGCGCCGGCAAGATCTCGCTGCCCAACCCGTGGGTCGCCAACCGCGAGAAGGCGCAGGCCGGCAAGATCATCATGCAGAAGAAGGGGCAGCCCGCGCAGGAGATCGACGTGCCCGCTGACGTAACGAGCTTCACGCTTGAGGCGGACGTCTTCGGTCGCGCGCTGCTGGCCGGTGAAAAGCAGGCCCCGGCGCCCGCGATGACCTGGGCCGATACGATGGGCAACATTCGCGCGATCGACCGCTGGCGCGACGCGGTTGGCCTGACCTACAAGATGGAAAAGCCCGAGGGCTACCCGAAGACGACCATCGCCAACCGCCCATTGGCCCGCGGCAAGGGCAACATGAAGTACGGCCGGATTGCCGGCATCGACAAGGAGGTGTCGCGCCTGGTGATGGGCTGCGACAATCAGCAGAACCTCTCGCACGCCGCCATCATGT
Organism: Tepidisphaeraceae bacterium; assembly: GCA_035998445.1. Lineage (NCBI taxonomy): Bacteria > Pseudomonadati > Planctomycetota > Phycisphaerae > Tepidisphaerales > Tepidisphaeraceae > Tepidisphaeraceae bacterium. Next base: position 73,687 of record DASYHQ010000041.1, read on the forward strand.
TCGACGACTGGTTCGCCCGTGGTGGCAACACGTTCGACACGAGCTTTATCTACGGCGGTGGCAAGCAGGAACAACTTCTCGGCCAATGGATGGAACTGCGCGGCGTGCGCGACCAGTGCGTCACGATCGTAAAAGGCCTGCACACGCCCGACTGCTATCCCGCGCGGCTCGAGCACGAACTGCCCAAGAGCCTGGAGCGCCTGCGCACGCCCTACACCGACCTGTACGTCATGCACCGCGACAACCCGAAGGTGCCGGTCGGCGAGTTCGTGTCGGTGATCAACGACCACATCAAGGCAGGTCGCGTGAAGGCGTGGGGGGGCAGCAACTGGACGCCGGCGCGATTTGAGGAAGCCGTCAGCTACGCCAAACAGCACGGCCTGCAGGCGCCGGTGGCGGTCAGCAATAACTTCAGCCTGGCCCGCATGATCAAGCCGATCTGGGCCGGCTGCATCGCCAGCAGCGAACTCGAGACGCAGAAGTGGCACGCCGCCCACAAGGCCGACGTCGTCCTGCTGCCCTGGAGCAGCCAGGCGCGTGGGTTCTTCCTGCCGGGCGTGGCATCGCCGGAGCAGCGCGACAACAAGGAGGTCGTCGAGACCTGGTACAGCGACGACAACTTCGAGCGCCAGCGGCGCGCCTTCGCGCTGGCCGAGAAGCGGGGCGTGACGCCGATCAACATCGCGCTGGCCTACGTGCTCTGCCAGCCGTTCCCCACGTTCCCACTGATCGGCCCCCGCCAGCTCAGCGAGACCCGCACAAGCCTGCCCGCGCTGGACATCCAGCTAAGCCAGGGCGAGTTGAAGTGGCTCGATTTGCAAGCCGACCAGCCGGCGTAAGCTTTTGGCTCACAATGCACGCGAACCCCAAGACCTCCGCGACAACCAACGTCGCGGAGGTCTTGTCGTTTCCACGTCCCAATCTTCTGTAGGACAGGGATTCCTGCCTGTCTCTCCCTCGTCTTCCTCTCCCCCCGTATTCTCTCTGCCTCCCTTCTGTGGCACAGGCATTCCTGCCTGTGTCTCTTCTGTCTTTGTTCTCCTGGTGGGGCGGACATTCTCGTCTGCCACGCGGCAGAGCCGCGATCAAATGCAGGGAACCACGAAGGCGCGAAGACGCGAAGCCGGACACGACGAATTCCGAAGAGCGTTGCGCCAATACGATCGCTTCTGCGCAGCGCCAGCGTAGAGATGGATAGTGTGTTCTTTGACAAGTCGATGGCTGTACGCGGGACTGAGTTGGTCCCGGTCTCACCCAGCCGATGGTGCAAAATGGTGCACAATGGTGCACAAGTTCGCGTTTTCGCTTGCCCAAACCGCCGCCAGGGCGTTGGTTCCGGTTTTCTTCGCGTTTCCTTCGTGCCTCGTGTTTCGTGCATTTGGTAGACAGAAGCGCAACGCAAGTGAGACAGACAAGGAATGTGCGTCCCAATGGGAAGGCAGAGTACGGGGGGAGAAGCAAAACGGGGGGAGAGACAGACAGGAATGCCTGTCCTACGAAAAGAGCGAAGCCGCTGGAGGGCCCGTTAGATGCTCTGGCGCATCGCGGTCATGGCTTGGCGCCACTTGCGGGTGGTGGCGGGGGTTTCGTAGGTCAGCACGTCGCCGAGCGTGACGTAGTCGCGGCTTTCCAGCGCGCCGCGGATCGAGCGCAATTGGTCACCAAACTCGACCATAAGCGACGAGATCGACTGACCGGCGGCGGTGATGTCGTCCAGCTTCAGGCGCAGCAGTTGCGCGGTCTTGTCGACCGATTCCTGCGCCGCTTGCCACGTGGTGAAACAGCCGCTTAATTTCTGCATTGCGCCGGCGGGCTGGTTCTTCTGCAACAGCGCCACGGCCTCACTGCTGAGCCGGTCCGCCTCGGCCATCTGCTGTTCGACCTCGTTCAGCGCCTCGGTCGCGATCTCGCGCGGGTCGGCGGTCTCGATGAACAGCGTGTGCGCGTCCAGCCGTGAACGCGTCAGGCTGGGGAAGTCGTCGTAGTTGGGCTCGTGCCCGTCGATCAGCAGGTTCACCACCAACCGGTTGTCGCGCTTCAGGTGCGACAGCAACTGCCCGACCGTCTCCAGCCCAAAAATCTCAGTCTTCATCGCGGCGTGATCTACGGTTACCGGCATGGGGACTTCCTTCTGTTAACGACCTGTTCCAACTTTATCGGACCTTTGGCTGGCAAAGCTTTAATGGAAGGGGAGAACCGTGGGCGGTGGAGAGTGGGCAGTGGGCGGTGGGCAGGATGACGACCATCGCGTGTTGTGGATGTCGAATTGACGTGCGGCCGACAGCTGCGCCACTTCGCTATGCTGCGGATCGAATGGGGGGCGTGGCGAGCGCGGGCAGGTAGATGTTGAACGTCGTGCCTTTGCCGACCGTGCTTTCGACTTCAATCCGGCCGCGGTGGTGTTCGACGATCTCCTTGCAGATCGCCAGGCCCAACCCCGTGCCCTTGGCCTCGCCCTTGCGCGCGGTGCCCTTGGTGGTGAAGAACGGTTGGAAGATCTTCGGCAGCAGTTTCTCCGGAATGCCCGGGCCGGTGTCGATCACCTGTAATTTCAGTTCGTTCGTGTCGTCGATATGGGTAGCCCGCACCGAGAGCGATCCGCCGCGACCGAGCATGGCTTGGCGGGCGTTGATCAGGAGGTTCAGCAGCACCTGTTGCAGTTGGACGGGGTCGCCGGGGACGACGAGGTCGGGCTGCACCTGCACGCGAAGGGCGATGCCATCCTTCTGCGGGTCGCGGGCCAAAACCATCAGGGTTTCCTCGACGAGCTGCTGCACCGGCACCTGACCGAAGGTCGATTCACCGCGGGCCAGGCCCAGCATGCTGTTGCAGATCTTGCCGGCTTTTTCGGAACTGGCAAAGGATTTGGCCAAGGCCTTGCGGATCAGGTCCATGTCCGGCTTATCGGAATTGGCCGACGAAAGGGCGAACTGCGAGTAGCTGACGATGGGGGTGAGCAGGTTGTTGAACTCGTGCGCGATGACGGCCGCGATCGTGCCGATCGTGGCGAGGCGCTGGCTCTCGGTGAGCTGCTCCTGAAGCATGTCCAACTGCGCCTGCAGGTTCGACAATTGCTCGAGTAGCGAAACGTCGAGGGCCGCGGGCTGGGGACTAAGTTCACTCACCGTACGGCTGCTATCGGTCCGCAGTGGGGGGCTTCTTCACCACGCCACTATGGGAAATCGGCAATATCCGCTTATGGGACGCCGATCGGGCAAGTACTGCGCGGTCTCGGGTCCGATCAGCCGTACGGATCGCTCAAGTAGCCTGTTTGTCCCGAAGCATTAGTACCGTGGATCGATGTCGATGCCGGTGACGCCGACCAGCGTTTCCCGCCGCCCGTCGGCGTGCGTGATGCGGAGGTAACCCTCCGCCGTCACCCCATCCACGCGTGCCGGTGTCTGCGTACCGTGTCGCCGGAGGGTGATCGTGCGGCCGGGCATGCGGCTCATCTCCATCCATACCGCCGGGAGGTCGGCAGACGACCGCTCTAGCGCATCGATCGCTTTGACGAGCGAAGCGAAGAAGCCCGGGATGGCGACGTCGCCACCCGTCTGCTGTCGCACCGACGTCGCAATGTTCGCGAGCGGCCCGTCGAACTGCGACTGGCGAAGATTGAGGCCGATGCCCATCACCCAAGCGCGGCCTGTGGGGGTGTCGCACGATTCGATCAGGATGCCCGCGATCTTGCGTGTCTGCTCGCTGGTGCCGACGAGAACGTCGTTCGGCCACTTCAGGTGCGCTGCGATGCCATGATCACTCCGCAGCACCGTCGCCAGCGCCACCGCGGGCAACAGCGATAGCGCCGGCGTGCGCAGCGGTTCGAGAAAGACGATCGACATCCAAAGGCCGACCGGTTCTGCCGAGTCCCACGGTTTGCCATCACTGCCACGGCCCGCGGTTTGCGCGCCGGCGATGAAGATGTCACCATCACCGGCGGTGCCTGCCTTCGCAGCGAGTGCAGCGCGGGTGTTCGTCGAATCCGTCTTGTCGTAATAGGTTACCAGCCGATCGATGCCGAGGGTGCGCAGGGCGGTGTGGAACGTCCGCTGAATCATCTTCAAGCCTAAAGTACACAACGCAGCGCATCGATTGATTGGAGGCATGACGCCTGCGTCGCGGTTGGCGCAGCCGCATCGCCGTACCATGGGCGGCCCGCCCATGCCTTTGCTTCCCAAAAAGGTCACGGGCGGGCCGCCTGTGGTACGGCCGTCGTCATCGCTGCGCGACGTAAGCACGCCAGCCGCCCAAGTGGGTGATCTCCGTCGCGCCCCGCATCGCCCGCGGTTCACAGACGAAGCCTTTCACCGTCGTGCCGTCCTCCAGTTCCGCGGTCCCGATCGCCAGCGGCGCGGGCACCTCGGCGACGAACGCGCCGAAGGCCTCGGTCGACAGCGACCACACCTCCACCTCGATCGCGGCGCCGTCTTCGCCAGTGGTGCCCACGTGGACCAACCCAGGTTTGGGCGGTGTGGTGTTGGCCAGCGCGTACAGCTTGTAACGCGGCGCGGTGCGCGTTGCGCGCACGAGCCGTCCACCGCGACTGGTGAGCTGATGGTTTAACGGCATGCCGCTGAGGTGCGCGCCAACGACGGCCAACTGGATCTCGTTCATCAGTGCCTTTCGTAATGTTCACGTTGCGCCGGCGAGCGTGCGATATCGCAGCGCCAGCGTACAGAGTGGTTCCTCGTGCCACGCCGGCGCGACGAACGTGATGCCGAACGGCAACCCGTTCGGCCGGAACCCCGCGGGCACGGCCAGCGCGCTCAGGTCGAGCAGGTTCACGAAGTTCGTGTAGTAGCCGAGGTTCGCGTTCAGCGAGATCGGGTCGGCCAGCAGTTCGTCCACGCGGTAGATCGTGCCGGTGGTGGGCAGCGCGAGGATGTCGACCTCGTCCCACACCGGCTCCGTCTGCCGGCGCAGCGCCGCCAGCTGATAGGTGGCTTCGAACGCGTCGGCAGCGGAGAACTTGCTAGCGCCCTCGATGATCGTGCGCACGACCCTGTGCGTAGCATCGGGATGTTCACTGATGAACTTGCCCACCGCGGCGTAACGCTCGGCGACGAATGCGCCGCCGTAGAGCAGGCGGGCGGTGGCGTCGAAGGGCTCGTAGTCGATCGTCACGCGTTGTCCGCCGATGCGCTGCAACTGTTCGAGCGAGGCGACGTACAGGTCGCGCGCCGCGGTGTCGCCGAAGAACTTCAGCTGGTCCTCCCGCGGCACACCGAACCGGAACGTCTCACCGTACGCGGCCAGTGATGCCGGTGCCGCCGGTGCCGCGCGCGAGAACGCGTCTTCCGCATCGAAGCCCTGCGCCACCGCGAGCACGGCCGCGGCATCGGGCACGCGGCCGGCGAAGATCGAGACGCAGTCGAGCGACCGGCACGCCGGCACTACACCGCGGGTGCTGAGCCGACCCTTCGTGGGCTTCAGGCCGATCAGACTGTTGAACGCCGCCGGCACGCGACCGGAGCCGGCGGTGTCGGTGCCGAGGGCGAAGCTCACGAGCCCGCCCGCCACCGCGACGGCCGAGCCACTACTGGAACCACCGGAGACGTAGTCGCTGTTGAACACGCACCGCGGCGCGCCGTGAGGCGAGCGCGTGCCGACCAGGCCGGTCGCGAACTGGTCGAGGTTCGTCTTGCCGACGAAGATCGCGCCCGCGTCCAACAGCCGACGCACCACCGTCGCGTCTTCCGTCGGCGTGTACGCGAACGCCGGGCAGGCGGCCGTCGTGGGCATGCCCGCGACGTCGATGTTGTCCTTCACAGCGAACGGGATGCCATAGAGCGCGCGAGCCGGCGAGGGGCCGAGGCGCTCGAGTTCATCCGCCCGCGTAGCCAGCGCGTCATCGGTCGCGCGGCTGATCCAGACGTGCTCGTGCCGCGACGACGCAAGGCGCGATAGCACCGCCGCCACAACGTCGCGCGGCCGCACATCACCGCGCGTCAGCTGCTCGCGAAGCGTCGTGATCGAGTCGAGAGATAGAACGTCGTTCTGCATGATTCATCGGGCCGTTGGCCGGTTCGCCTTTCAACTAGCATGGGCGTCTCGTCCATGACATTGGTAAGGCCAAGAGATTCTGTTTGTGGCCGGGCCTTGGCGTCGGCGCTGTCTGCCAGAAATTGCGATGCGAGTTCTCTTTACGGTCATGGGCGAGACGCCCATGCTACGTGCGGAGCAGCAACTTACTTCCCCTTCACCACGCACAGCGTCGTCCCCGGCATCACCATCTGTCCCGGCTTGCACGTGACGCGCAACACCACCCCGTCGCATGGCGAGACGACGGTCGTCTCCATCTTCATGGCTTCCAAGATCACTAACGTGTCGCCCGCCTTCACCTGCTGGCCTTCGCTGGCGACCACCTTCCACACGTTCGCAACCATGGGCGACTCGGCCGCCTCGGCGCCGGCCGGAATGTCGATCGCTTCGGCGACCGGGGCGGCGGTGGTGGAGGCCTCTGCCGACGCAGCGGCCTTGAACTCGCCGGCGGCTTCCCATCGCTGCCGCTCGGCGCCGAAAGCCGCCTGCTGCGTGGCACGGAAACCGGCGATGCTGTCGGCGTTGGCCTTGGTGAACGCGTGGTAATCGCGCAGGCGGAAGGTCGTTTCTTCCACCTTCAACTTGAACCGGCCCAGCACGAAGTCATCGCGAATCCTCAGCAGTTCATCTGCGGTCACCGGGTAAAACTTCACTTGGTCGAAGAATCTCAGCAGCCACGGTTTGCCACCGGTGAAGTCGGCGGTCTGCCGCCAGCGGTTGAACTGCTGCACGGTTCGACCGACGAACTGGTAGCCACCGGGGCCTTCCATGCCGTAGATGCAGAGGTACGCGCCACCGATGCCCACGCTGTTCTCGGCCGTCCACGTGCGGGCGGGGTTGTACTTCGTCGTCACCAACCGGTGCCGCGGGTCGACCGGTGTGGCCACCGGCGCCCCGAGGTAGACGTCGCCGAGCGCCAGTACGAGATAGCTGGCGTCGAAGACGATCTTGTAGACGTCGTCGATGCTGCTCAGGCCGTTTACCCGGCGGATGAACTCGAGGTTGCTGGGGCACCAAGGCGCATCCGGCCGAACCGACTGCATGTACTTCTCGATCGCCAGCCGTGTCGCGGGGTCGTCCCACGACAGCGGCAGATGCACGATGCGCGACGGCACCGCCATGTCCTCGATCGACGGCAGTTGTTCTTCGGCGGCCATCAGCGTGTCGAGCAGCGTTCGTTGCGGCAGCACGCGGCTGTCGAAGTGAACCTGCAGCGAGCGAATGCCGGGGACAAGGTCGATCACGCCGGCCTGCGGGTGGTCGGCGAACCACTGCATGAGCGCGTGGACGCGGAAGCGCAAATCGAAGTCGAGCACCATCGGGCCGTACTCGACGAGGACGTTCTGATCGCCGTTGCGACGGTAGGTGACCATGGGGCGGTCGGCGACGGGGTGCGCGGTGTGGAGGAGCGGACTTTGCGGCGGCTGCGTGGCATGGGTTTCTAACCCATGAGCTTGTGCCGAAGACACGGGTTGGAAACCCGTGCCACGTTGTGAAATCGCTGCGTCCTGCGCGCGTTCCATCTCGTTCGCCTGCGTGTCGCGCAGCGAGACGAACTTCACGCGATCGCCTGGCCGCAGTTGGCCCATCTTCCAGAGTTCCGCCTGCACGATGGTTACGGGGCAGACAAACCCACCGCAGCTTGGACCATCGGGGCCCAGGATGATCGGCATGTCGCCGGTGAAGTCGACGGCGCCGATCGAATAGGCGGTGTCGTGGATGTTGGACGGGTGCAGGCCGGCGTCGCCACCGTCCGGCCGGGCCCACTGCGGCTTGGGGCCGATCAGGCGCACGCCGGTGCGGGCGCTGTTGTAGTGCACCTGCCAGGCCGTGGCGTAGAGCATCTCGATGTCGGCGGGCAGGAAGAAGTCGGGCGCGGCGTGCGGGCCGTCGAGAACGCCGATCTGCCAGTCGTTGGTCAGTGGCGGGATGAGGTCGGCGGCCAGGCCCTCATACAGCGGAGCGTCAAGTGTCGCTTCGTCCGGTTCCGCCAGGTGCAGCACGTCACCGGTGCGCAGCGTGCGCCCACCATGGCCACCGAAGAGGCCGAGCGTGAAGGTCGATCTGCTGCCGAGGTAGTCGGGCACGTCGATGCCGCCGCGCACGAGCAGATAGGTGCGGCAACCGGCGCCTTGGATCGCGCCTAACTTCAGCGTTGCGCCCGCGGGCACGTCGAACGCGCACCAGTAGGGCACGGATTGGCCATCCATCGTCGCGGTCATCGGCGCGCCGGCCAGGCAGATGGTCGACTTGCGGTTGAACTTCAGCGTAGGGCCGGTAATCGTCAGTTCCAGCCCGGCGACGCCCTCGGTGTTGCCGACTATGCGGTTGCCCAGGCGGAACGACAGGTGGTCCATCGGCCCGTTCGGTGGGATGCCAACGTCCCAGTAGCCCAGCCGGCCGGGGTAGTCCTGCACGGTGGAGAAATTGCCGGCCGCCAGCACGTCGATGCTGGGGTCGTAGTAGTTGAAGCCGGCCAGCGTCTTCGTGATCACCTTGCCGGCACGGAAGACGTCGGACGCGATGAAGTCGCGCAGGTAGAAGAGGTTCGTCTCGATCCCTTCCAGCCGCGTGCGCGACAGCGCTGCCGACATCTTCTCGATCGCGGTGTCGCGCGTGTCGGCGTGTACGATCAGCTTCGCCACCAGCGGGTCGTAGTGCGGCGAGACCTCGCTGCCCGTCTGAACCCAGGTGTCCACGCGCGCATCGGTTGGAAACGTGACTTCGGTTAGCAGGCCAGCAGACGGCTGAAAATTCTTGGCCGGGTCCTCGGCGTACAGGCGCACCTCGATCGAGTGGCCACGGCTCGTCGACTGAAGCGAGTGAAGCGGCGGCAGGTCGCCTGCGGCCAGGCGCACCATCCATCCGACGAGGTCGACGTTATGCACCGCCTCGGTCACGGGGTGTTCAACCTGAAGGCGCGTGTTCACCTCCAGGAAGTAGAACTGCTGCGTGATCGCGTCCAGCACGAATTCCACCGTGCCCGCAGATCGGTAAGCGACCGCCTTGGCCAGTCGAACGGCGGTCTCCTGAAGCTCACGGCGCGTGCTCTCACTGAGGTGCGGGGCGGGCGTCTCCTCGATCACCTTCTGGTTGCGGCGCTGGGCGGAGCAATCGCGCTCGCCGAGCGCGATCACGTCGCCTCGGCCGTCGCCGAAGATCTGCACTTCGACATGGCGGGCTTGGGCGATGAACTTTTCCAGGTACATGCCCGCCTGGCCGAAGTGCGACTCGCTTAACCTGCGCACGCTTTCAAACGCCTGGCCGAGCTGGGCGGCGTCGCTACAGACGCGCATGCCGATGCCGCCACCACCGGCGGTGCTTTTCAGGATCACCGGATAGCCGATTCGCTCCGCGGCGGCCGCGGCGGTGTCGACGTCGCTTAGCAGATCGGTACCCGGCAACAGCGAGACGTTGTTGGACTTGGCCAATTCGCGGGCCGTGTGCTTCAGGCCAAAGGCGCGCATGTTGTCGCCCGTGGGCCCGATGAACACGATGCCGGCTGCGGCGCAGGCGTCGGCAAAGCCGGCGTTCTCGCTCAGTAGGCCGTAGCCGGGGTGAATCGCTTCTGCCCCCGTATCTAGCGCGGCCTGGATGATGCGCTCGGCCTTCAGGTAGCTCTGATCGACCGCCGCGGGACCGATCAGCACGGCCTCGTCGGCTAGATCAACATGCTGCGACGCGTGATCCGCCTCGGAGTAGACGGCCACCGACTTCACGCCCAGCCGCTTCAGCGTGCGGATGATCCGGCAGGCGATTTCCCCGCGATTGGCGATGAGGACTTTCTTGAACATATGTTGATCCGAACGCGGCGCCTTCTCCGGTCCCTCTCCCATGTACGCATCGGAGAGGCTAGGTGAGAGTGATTTGTGCTTTGGAGAGCCGTCAGCACTTCGAAATCACCCTCACCTAGCCTCTCCCGGAGTACCGGGAGAGGGACCGGAGAACGCTTCTCCATCTCCCGCAATCACCACCCGCACCGCCGTCGGGTTGAACGCGTTGCACGGGTTGTTGATCTGCGGGCAGTTGCTGATGACCACCAGTACGTCCTTGGCCGCCACTAGGTCGACGTACTTGCCGGGCGCGCTGATGCCGTCGACGATGCCGAGGCTGCCGTCGGGCTCGACGGGCACGTTCATGAACCAGTTGATATTGCTGGTCATGTCGCGCTTGCCCAGGTCGTGCCACGCCGCGGCGTTCAGGAAGTTGTCGACGCAGGCGTGCTGGTGTTTCGTGTGGTGGCCGTAGCGCAGCGTGTTCGATTCCGGCGAGCAGGCGCCGCCGATCGTGTCGTGGTACTGGACGTTCGTGCCGGCGATCGTCATCAGCAGGTCGCCGTCGTTGCTGAGCAGTTGCGTGCCGGTGACGAGGAAAATATTGCGTTGGGTCGCCATGGTGTCCGGGGCGCTGTAGCGCTCGTCGTGATCGGCGGCGTTATAGATCAGGCAATCGACGGCTTGGTTGCCCTCGACATCGATGAGGCGCAGTGTCTGGCCCGCCTTCACCACGTGCGCCCACGGTGCGCGGGCGGGGATGATCTGGTCGTAGACGATGGTGCCATTAAGCGGCTGCGATTCGATTGCGATCATCGGGTCCTTTCCGGTTCCTCTCCCGGTATTCCGGGAGAGGCTAGGTGGGGGTGCTTTCGAACTGCTGACGGTTCTGGTAACTCGAAATCACCCTTACCCTAACCCTCTCCCGGAGTACCGGGAGAGGGGATCAGTCACATCAGGAAATAGTCGTCCACGTTCAGGAACGCCCGCTGCGCTTCGGGGGAAGCGTTGCGGATCGGGTCATCGGCGCCCGCCGGTTCACTACGGTAGGCAGTGATGCGCAGCGGCGTGCAGGTGTATTGCGGGCGCGGGTCGAGCACATGGGGGGTGTTGGCGAACACCACCAGCACGTTCATGTCGGCCCGCAGTTCGACGACGTCGCCGGGCTTGGATGACTTTTCGTTGAACGTCATCGCGCCGGATTTCTCGATGCGCACGTTCTTGAAGAAGTTCACGTTCGGCATCACGTCGCGCTTGCCCAGTCCGTGCTTGGCCAGCGCGATCAGGAACCGCTCGCGGGCGTTGGGGTGGGGCGTGTAGTTAGCGCCGGTGCCGTACTTGGCGGCGTTCGTCTTGGGGTTGCTGGCACCGCAGAACGTGTCGTGTTGGCCGCAGGTGTCATGCAGGATGCTCATCAGCGAACGGCCCATGTCGCTCAGCAGCAGCTTGCCTTGGCCCAGGTAGCCGTTCCACTGCACCTTGATCGTGTCGGCGACATTCAGACGCTCGAGCGGGCGGTCGGCGTTGTAGATTAGGAAGTTGCAGCAGGCATCGCCGCCGACGTTCGTCAACCGCAGCCGCGATCCGCGTTTCAGCACGCGCGATGCGTAACCCCCGCCGGCGATCGTCTCTTCCCACAGCACGTCCTGCGGCCGCAAGCCGGGCGGCAGGTCTGTCGCGTTCGACGCGGGCAAGATCGGCATGTCGTCGGTGACGGTGCCCGCCTGCGCCCGGGCATGCTCGCGGGCCTTCAGCGGTGTTGCGGTGGACGATTCGGGCACGGCTGTCTCTCCTGATCAATCGGTTTCGCCATTTCATCTACTCGTGCAACGGCGGCACGAGCGTGCGCGTCATCGACATGCGCACCTGCTCGACGCCCTTCAATGCCCGCGTCTCGTCGGCCAGGCGGCTGAGGCGGTGGCCGGGGCCTTGCACCAGCAGGACTTCCAGGCTGTGTTCCCGTTCGAGGAAGACGTGCTGGGAGCTGATGATCTCTTTGATGTATCGCCGTTGGATTTGCGCCATGCGCTGGCGCAGGGTGCCGCGGCGCTGGGCGTTGTAGACGAGCGTCATCGTACCGGCGACGACGCGTTCGGGGTCGGCCGCCAGTTCATCCTCCACCAGCGCGCCGCGGATCAGCTCGGCCAATATCTGCGACCGGCTAGGCAACCGCCGGCGCGTGACGAGCGAATCGAGCTGTTCCAGCAGCTCGCCGGGCAGCGAGATGCTGAAGCGGGAGATGGGGGCAGAGGTTGCGGACACGGGTGACGCCTTTGTCGGTGGTGTTAACAATGTAGGATTCGGTAACACTGGGGTCAAGGAGATTTTCTGTCGTCATTCGTAGGGGCAGGCCTCCGTGCCTGCCCTCTTCCTTTCCCAGGACGACGAGGGCAGGCACGGAGGCCTGCCCCTACGAATGATTCTCAAACGTACGTCAGCATCTCCTCCCGCTCGTCATCGCTTACGCGGTAGAACCCCCGCGACCATTCCTTGTGTTTTTGCTCGGCGTAGATCTGTTGGAACGATTCGCCGAACGTCTCGGTGACGAGCGGGTCTTCCTCGAACGCGCGAACGGCGTCCAGCAGCGTCGCGGGCAACCGCTTCACGCGACGCTTGTCGGCGGCGGTCTTGGATAGCGTGTAGAGGTTGTCGTTCAGCGGCTCGCCAGGGTCCAGATTCTCGCGAATGCCTTCCAAGCCCGCGGCGAGGCTCAGCGCGGCGGCGAGGTAGGGGTTGACGCTCATGTCGACGGCGCGGTTCTCCACGCATGGCCGGCTCATCGGCAGGCGCAGCATCGCGCTGCGGTTGTTCTTGCCGTAGCAGCGCAGCACGGGGGCCCAGCTCATTTCGGGCAAATCGCCTTGGGCGATCAGTCCCTTGTAGCTGTTGTACGTGGGGCAGCAGACGGCCGTCAGCGCCGGGGCGTGCTTAAGCAGGCCGGCGACGAAGGCCAGTGCCACACGCGAGCAATTCAGTCCGTATTTCTCGGCTAGCGGGTCGGCCTTGTCGCCCGCTGAGAACACGTTGTTGCTGGTCGCCACGTCGGCCAGGCTCATGTTGAAGTGCGCGCCGCTGCGGTAGTCGTTGGCGAAGGGTTTGGGCATGAACGTCGCGATCGCGCCAACCGAGGCGGCCACCTCCTTGGCCATCAGGCGCAGGAAGATCAACCGGTCGGACATCGTCATCGCGTCGGCATAATGGAAGTCGAACTCGAACTGCCCACGGCCACATTCTTGGTCGAAGCTGTGGACGCCCCAGCCGAGTTGTTCAATGTAGCGGCACATGGGGTCGAGAAACGGCATGCTCATCAGTGTCTGCCGTACGTCGTAGCACGCGTTCGGCTGTTTGAAGAGCACCGGCGCCAACGGCACGTACTTGCCCTGCTCGTCCTTCCGCAGCACGTAAAACTCGGGCTCGATGCCGAGATTGAGCGTGTAGCCCATGGCCCTGGCCTGCTTCAGCACGTTGCCGAGGATGACGCGCGCCGCGCCGCCGTAGGGCTTGCCGTGGTGAACGAGGTCGGCGCTGAACCAGGCGTAGCGGGTGTCCCACGGGCAGATCGTGCAGGTGTCGAGGTCCGGAACCGTCTGGCATTCGTCTTCCTGCGGGCCGACGAGGCCCATGCCTTCACTGGCGCCCACGGTGTACAACTCGCCGCCCTCGCACATCTCTTCGAACCTGGCCAGCGGGACGACCTTGGCTTTCGGAATGCCGTGGACGTCGACGTAGGCGGCGAAGCAGTATTGCACGCCCTTGGCATGCAGGTCGCGTTTCATCTGGGCGACGCGGGAAGGTTCGGTGTGGGTCATCAGCTCGTCACGGTCCATGGGAACATCCTGTTGCTGAGCGTTTGCAAGTTTCGATCGTCGTCCCAAGCGGGTGGTTTGAGATCCGGTCCCTCTCCCATGTACTCATGGGAGAGGCTAGGTGAGGGTGACTTCGAACTGCTGACGATCCTCGTAAGAACAGAAGGCACCCTCACCTGGCCTCTCCCGGAATACCGGGAGAGGGACCGGAGCGACCTGGTCATCGCGACCACGACAGTGGTGCCGTTTCAGTGCGCGCCGCGTCAACGAGCGCTGCGAGCGCATCGCCCACTTCGAGGAACAATCGTTTTCCATCCTCGCTCGTCGCGAGGCTCGGTTTGCCGGTCAAGCCGTTCGTACTGGTCTGCGGCACGACGTACGTAAAGATCTTGCCCGCGGTGCGGTCGGGGTCGTCTTCGATGCGGTCCTGCCGCACGCTGCCGGGCGACAGGAACATCATCAAGGCGGTCTCGGCGCGGTTGGCGTGGAAGTCGGCGGCGTCGTCGCTGAACTGGTTCCACACCGCCGGCGTGATCTCGAACGTGTTCCGCAGGCCCAAACTGAAGCGCCCGGCGTGCTCGAAGCGGATGCGGTCAATAGCACAGCGGACGGCGGACGTGTTGCCCCAGTGGCTGTTGACGATCAGCAGCCGTTCGAAGCCCGTGCGGATCAAGAAGTCGGCAATCTCGCGGACGGTTAACATCAGCGTTTCGGGCATGAGCGAGAGCGTGCCGGGCCAACGGTCGGTGTGACCCAGCGAGCAGCCGTAGGTGATCGTCGGCAGCACCGGTACACCCGTCTTGGCCGACGCGTACATGCAGAACGCGCCGGCGAACACTGAATCGACGTTCAACGGCAAGTGCGGCCCGTGCTGCTCGGTGGCGCCGATCGGCAAGATAGCCATCCGCCCTCCGGCGTCGCGGTGCTGTTCCACCTCAGGCCAGCTCATTTCGTCCCACATGATCGCCGGGGCGCCCGCGAGCGATTCGACAAGCGATCGGATGTCATGGGGTGTTACGCGCTGCAAAGTTCCTCACACTTTCGAGACGAGTCGCCTTCAGCAAGGATCGTGCCGCTGCCGCGCGAGCGGCGTTGGTGAGGCCGTGGTGCGGGTTGAGCGTTATTGAGGGGCGATGGGGTTCATCCTTAACCGCTGCGCGATCGCGCAGCGGCGCGTTGTCTGCACAACGAATGCGCGCAATCGCGGCGCGAGCTGGAGAATGGAGACAAACCCTCAAGCGCGGCTGACGACTTAGAAACGCCGATTTTGACGCTCTCGGTGTTACCAACTTGCTTCGGCATCATACTTGCTCAGTGGCCGATAGCATGGCTGGCGCGGCCGTGTTGCGTGGGTTGCGGCTGCGCCAGAACGTGCTGCCGGGCCAGTGTTGGCCACGTGCGTTTTGAGGGTTCTCGCGTCTATTAGGAAGAGGAGCGTTCATGTCCCGTCTGTCCCGCATCGCCGGCAAGATCCGGTCGCTCGCGTTGGCGTTCTCGTTGGCCGTCCCGCTCGTCGCCGCCGCTCCCGCCGCGGCCGAGCCGTTGAAGATCGGGTACTCGGACTGGCCCGGTTGGGTGGCGTGGGAAGTGGCGATCCAGAAGGGCTTCTTCAAAGAGGCCGGCGTGGACGTCGAGTTCACCTGGTTCGAGTACGGCCCGAGCATGGAAGCCTTCGCCGCGGGCAAGATCGACGCCGTCACGATCACCAATGGTGATGCGCTCGTCACCGGCGCCGGTGGCAAGCCGTCGACCTTGGTGGTGCTGAACGATTACTCGAACGGCAACGACCGCGTGGTGGGCGGGCCGAACGTGAAATCGATCAAAGACCTGAAGGGGAAAAGCGTCGGCGTCGAATTAAACTTCGTCGGCCATCTGCTGCTGCTCAAGGGGCTGGAAGCCAACGGTCTGAGCGACACCGACGTGAAGCTCGTGAACTTCCCGACGAACGAGACGCCGCAAGCGCTGGCCTCGGGCGGCGTGGACGCGATCGTGGCGTGGTACCCGATTTCAGGTCAGGCGCTGCAGCAGGTCGCGGGGTCGACCGAACTGTTCACCAGCCGTGATGCGCCGGGTTTGATCTACGACGGCCTGTACGTCAGCCGCGAGAGTTTGGCGTCGAACCGAGATGCGTGGAAGAAGGTGGTGGGGGTGTGGTTCAAGACGGTCGATTTCATCAAGGACCCTGCGACCCGCGACGAGTCCGTGAAGATCATGGCCGCCCGCGTGAACGTGCCGGCCGAGGAGTACGCCAAGGGACTGGACGGCACCTTCCTGCTCGATCTGGCGGGCAACATGGAACGCTTCAAGGAAGGCGACGGTTTGGACAGCATCCACGGGTCGAACAAGACCGTGGACGCGTTCAACACGAAGTACGAGGTGTACAAGGAACCGCAGGACCTCAAGTCGTACGTCGACGATTCGCTCGTGAAGGAAGTGGCCGCGGAGATGAAGAAATAAGGCGCTGCTAATGATTTAAAGCGGCAGGGCCGGTTAACGCTGGCCTTGCCGCTTGTCGTGTGATAAGTCGATCGAAATCCTCCCCGATCTGCAGGTGTAACGCGTGAGGAATCGGACTCCCTGGTTTGGCATACGCAAGCCGCTCTCGCCGACGCAGGAACTGCTGCTGAAGGCGGCTGCGTTCCTGTTGCCGCTGGGTGTTTGGTGCCTGGTGAGCTACTGCCCATACGTGTGGCACCCGATGGTGCGGGTGGATAATGGCGGTGGGTCGACGTTTCTGCGCGAAGGCACGCTGATCGAGCGGCAAGCCTTCGCCGCAGAAAATGGCCGGTTGGAAGCCGCCGGTAAGGCGCGGGCGACCGGTAAACCGGCCAACCCGATCTTCCTGCCCGCCCCGCACGAAGTGGCTACCGCGCTCTACACCGCGTTCACCACTGAACCTGCCCGTCGCGGTGATCCTTGGCTTCACGAGAGCCTGGCACACTCCGTCACGATCATCTTCTGGGGCTTCGCATCGGCGGCCATCATCGGTGTGCCGATTGGCGTGCTGTGCGGCACGTTCAACTTCTTTGCGCGCATCACCGAACCGTTCGTCGACTTCATCCGCTACATGCCGGCCCCGGCGTTCGGGGCGCTGGCGGTGGCGGTGATGGGCATCAACGACGCGCCGAAGATCGCGATCATCTTCATCGGCACGTTCTTCCAGATGGTGCTCGTGGTCGCCAACACCACCCGCCTGCTCGACACCGCTTTACTGGAAGCGGCCCAGACGCTGGGCGCCAAGCCCAGGCGGCTGCTGACGCACGTGATCGTGCCGGGCATTCTGCCGAACCTGTACAACGACATGCGCATCCTGCTCGGCTGGGCCTGGACGTACCTGATCGTGGCGGAGCTGATCGGCGCCAGCTCGGGCATCAGCTACTTCATCAACCAGCAGGGGAAGTACCGCCATTACGACAACGTCTACGCCGGCATCGTGCTGATCGGGCTGATCGGCCTCGCGACCGACCAGATCATGGCGATCCTCTTGCCGCAGCTGTTCCCGTGGACGCCCGCGGGCGCGCGGGCCAAGCGGTGGGGCGTGGGTCGGTTGTTTGCCCGCACCGTGAATGCGCTCGGCTCGCCATGGGACGAACGCCTGCCCTGGCGCCACGCCCGGCAGAAGCGGGGCGTGGGCTTCTCCAACCTGCCCGCCAGCCGAACGGTGCCTGCGGAGATGACCTCGCGCGAGAAAGGTGCGGAACCCGATGTACGGATCGCTTGACCTCCCCAGCTACCTCGACTTGCCGCCGGCCGTCTACGACCGGTTCCAGCGCATTCGCCAGCGGCCGCAGGTGATGGAGGTGCGCGACCTGTCGCGCGTCTTCCACGGGCGCGGCGGGGCGGTGACGGCGCTGAACAAACTGAACTTCGACGTGCGCCGCCGCGAGTTCATCTGCGTGATCGGCCAAAGCGGGTGCGGCAAGAGCACGCTGATCCGCATCCTCGCCGGGCTCGATGAACCGACCAGTGGCGAGGTGTTGCTCGATGGCAAAGCTGTCCATGGTCCCGGGGCCGATCGTGGCATGGTCTTTCAGGGCTACACGCTTTTCCCGTGGCTTACGGTGAAGCGCAACGTGATGTTCGGCATGCTCGCCAAGGGCGTGCACCAGGCCAAAGCCGAGTCGGACGCCCGCACGTGGCTGAACATGGTGGGTTTGACGCAGTTCGCCGACTCGTATCCGCACCAGCTATCGGGCGGCATGAAACAGCGGGTCGCGATCGCGCGGGCGCTGGCAAACCAGCCGCGCATTTTGCTGATGGACGAGCCGTTCGGCGCGCTGGACGCGCAGACGCGCTCGCAAATGCAGCATTACCTCCAGCAGATCTGGAGCGCGGTGGACGTGACGATCCTGTTCATCACGCACGACTTGGACGAGGCGATCTACCTTGCCGACCGCATCATCGTGCTGGGCGCACGCCCGGGCCACGTGCGGGAGATCATCAACGTGCCGTTGCCCCGTCCGCGCACGCGCGAGCAGATGCTCGACCCGTACTTCCTGGCCACCAAGGCCCGGCTGGAAGAACTGATCCACCCGCCGGGCGAAAAGGACGCGGAAGAAATCGACTTCCCGCGGATGGTGCCGGTGGAGGATAGCATTCTGTAGACGCGTTCTGGGGAGAAGAAAACGCGAATTCGCGATGGCGCGAAGGAAGCCGCGAAGGTGACGTGTGAAACCGTGGCATGGGCGTCTCGCCCATGCCACGGTGAAGGCAGACGGCTACCTCTGCGTGAACTCGATCCAGTTGAGGGTTTGGCCCTGCTTCTCCAACTGTAACTGCAGGGTTTGCGAACCCTGGGGCAACTGGACGGTCGTCTCCACATCGCGCCAGCCGGAACCATCCGCGGTGACGTCGGCGAGCGATTCGCCGTTCTTGCCGATCGAGATCTTCCCCGTGGTGTCGCCGACGCGCAGGCGGACGCGGTAGTCGCCGGCCGTGGTCACGTGCACGTTGTAGTTGATTGTCGCGCCGGTGGCGGTGGTGGCCATTTCCAGAAAGCCGTCGGCGTCCGTGGTGGGCGCGATCTCCATCTTGTCCATCGTCACGTAGCGCTCGGCCTGCAATCGGCCGGGCAGGCGGTAGTAGAGGTCGGCATCGTGAACGGGCATGGCGACGTACGCCTCGCCCAACGCCGTCAGTTCACCAGAGCCCTTTCGGAACAGGCTGATGCTCTGGTTGTCGCCGACACGCTCCTTGAACCACGCGTACGCCTCGACGTGCTGCGATCGCTCCAGCAGGTCCGTCGACTGCACCAGGTACGTTAGCGCCGCAGCGGAGTTCGGCGTCGACCATTGGGCGTACTCGGTGATCCACATCGGGCGTTTGAACTCGTCGTGCATCATGCCGATCGCCCATCGCATCTCGCCCAGATGGCCGTAGCTGTGGAACGCGGTCGCCTCGACGTCGACCTTGCCCATGTGGTGCAGGAACGCCTTCAGGAACGGCACCATGAAGGTGTAGGTGACGTCCTTTTTTTCGATCGGGTCGAACGCCTTGATGCTGTCGCCCGTGGACGACCCGAGCGCCATGTGCGGCCCGATGGTGCGCAGCTTGTGCTGGTCGGCGACCGCCTTGATGCGTTTGTACGCGTCGGCGGATTCCTTCGGGGTGATGAAGGCCTGGCCCTTCAGGTTCGGCTCGTTCAGCGCCAGCACGGCCCGCGGCTTATGACCCGCAGCGAGGTAGCTCTTCAACCCCCCGAGCCGCTCGGCGTCGCCGCCCCACACCATTGGCACGAACTCGACGTTCACGCCCTGCGGCGGCAGGTCGCTGGGCGAGTAGTGCCAGTTGTACCACCACGACACGCCCGGCGCGATCTCGCGGAAATCGTCGGCCGACAGCTGATTAGCGCACAAGCCGCGCTTGTGGCTCTGCACCGTCGCCTCGCAATCGACGATCCGCTCGGCGGACGCCTTTTGCGCATCCTGAGCGATCGCCGGCGTGGCGACGATCATCGCCAGCAGCAGCATCGCGGCGCTACGGCGCGATCGGCGGGCGACCGTCGCAATGGTGGGGCTGGTGATGGGCGCAGTTTCCTCGGTCGTGCAATTTCGCATTCTGGTGGTCCTTCTGGTGTTGTGTGACAGACGCGTTGGTGAAAGTTCTGGCGACTTAACCCTTCATGCCGGTGGTCGCGATGCCCTCGATGAACGTACGCTGGGCGACGAAGAACAGGATCAGCACCGGCAGCACGACCAGCACGCTGGCGGCCATCAGCTGGTGCCACGGGGTGCCGCCGTGCTGGCTTTGGAAGTTCTGCAAGCCCAGGGCGAGCGTGAACTGCTCGGGGCGTTGCAGGTAGATCAACGGGCCAAGGAAATCGTTCCAGATGCCCATGAATGCAAACAGCGCCACGACGCTCAGCGCCGGCTTCGCCAGCGGTAGAATAATGCGGAAGAAGATGCCCGCCTCGCTGCAGCCATCGATGCGGGCGGCTTCGGACAGCTCATCCGGAATCGTGATGAAAAACTGCCGCAGCAGGAAGATGTTGAACGCCGACCCGAACCACGCCGGCAGCCAGAGCGGCTTGAACGTGCCCAGCCACGGTTCACCGGTCACGTCGCCGAACCACTTGAACAGGCTGAAGATCGAGACCATGGTGACGGGGAACGGCACCATCATGGTGGCCAGCATGATCGCGAACATCACGCCGCGCCCGCGGAACTTGATCTTGGCAAAGCCATAGGCCACCACCGCGCTCGACAGCGTCGTGCCGATCACCGCCAGCGTTGCGATGATGACGGTGTTGCGCGTCCAGAGCAGGAAGTTGGCCTTGGGGTTGGTCAGCACGTCCGAGTAGTTGTTCCACTGGAACGGGCGTGGGATGAAGGTCGGCGGGAACGCCATCGCGTCCTCCAGCGTCTTCAGGCTGGTCGCCAGCATCCACAGGAACGGCACGATCGCGCCGGTGCAGATGACGATAAGCACCAGGTGCACCAACGGCCGGCCGAACACCAGGCGCCGGCCGCGCTTGGATTTAGCCGACGCGGCGTACGCCGTCAGCGCCACGCCTTCCTGCAACGGCGGCGTACCGATCGTCGTCTCGGGTTTGCTGGTGGGAATAGTGCTCATTGCTCGTATCACCCTATACAGCGCATTCGGCTGTTCGTTTACTTCCCTTGGTAATGTACCCAGTGCTTGCTCGTCCAAGCGGCGATGGCGGTCAGGATCAACACGATCAACAACTGCACCCAGGCCAGCGCGCTGGCGTAGCCCATCTTCAGGTCTCTGAACGCGCTGTCGTACAGGTACATGGTGTAGAAGTAGGTCGACCGTGCCGGGCCGCCACCGGTCATGATGTACGGCGTGCCGAAGACCTGCAGCGTGCCGATGATCGCCATCACCAGGTTAAAGAAGATCACCGGACTGATGCTCGGCAGCGTCACGTGCCACACCTGCCGGAATGAATTCGCCCCGTCCAACTCGGCCGCCTCGTACAGTTCGCGAGGCACGTCCTGCAGGCCGGCGAGGTAGATGATGACCGTGTTGCCAATGCCCCAGAAGCTCATCAGCACCAGCGCGGGCATCGCCCAGGTGATATCGCTGAGCCAGCCGGGTGGGTTGTCAACGCCAACCGCACGCAGCGCGACGTTGATCAGCCCCAGTTTCGCGTTGAACAGCCAGAGCCACAGCATCGCCGACGCCACCGCTGGCACCAGCGAGGGCAGGAAGATGATCGTGCGGTAGATGAACTGCCCGCGGATCTTCGTGTTCAGCAGGATCGCCACGCCCAGCGCGATCACCATGCCCAGCGGCAGCGCCAGGGCCGCGTAGATGAACGTGTTGCGCAGCACCTGCCAGAAAATGGGGTCGTTCCACAGCTCGCGATAGTTGGCCAGCCCGATGAACGTTGGCTTCTGCAGCATGGGGTAGTCGCAGAAGCTGTAGTACAGCGACAGCGCCACCGGCACCGCGGTGAACGCGACGAAGCCGATGATCCATGGGGAAACGAAGGCCAAACCCTTCAGCAGGTTCTTAGACTCTACGGAGCGTGCTCGGGACAGGCTGGGCATAGCTTGGGCTCGCGAAATGGCTAGTTGGACGCTGTGACGTCACCCGCATCACGGCGTTGTTGTTGCCGCTGCATGAACTGGTCGTACTTGGCCTGCAGTGTGGCCTGCACCTCTTTCAGGCCTTCCTCCGGCGTGGTCTGAAGCAGCGCCAGCCGTTGGACGAAGTTGTTCAGTTCAGCGCCAACCTCGGGCAGGATCGGCACCGGTGGCGACGTGTGCGCGTTCGGGCTGGCTGCGAGTCGCTCGAACAGGCGGATGTGCGGGTTGCGGTGCGTCGTCATGAACGTTTCGCTGACGTTGGCCAGCGGCGACGTCTTGCAGTGCAGGTTGCAGAGCTTCTCCATCACGTCCTGCCGGTTCACGTAGGCGATAAATTCGAACGCCTCGTTCTTGTGCCTGGCCCCGCGCGGGATCACCAGCACGTCGGCGGTGCAATAGGTAACGTCGTCCAGCCCCGGCACGGCGGCGGGGAACGGCGCCGCGGCCCACTGGCCGTCCATCGACGGCTTGAGGTTGTGAATGAAGTTGGCCATGAACGTTCCCTGTTTCACCATGGCCACGGTGCCGGCGACGAACGGGTTCTGCGGTGAATCGAACCCGCCGAAGCCGGTGCGGAATTCGGTCATCGCATCTTTGCCGAGCTTCTTGGAATAGCTTTGCACCCACTCGTACGACCTGATGACGGCCGGGTCGGTGAACGTAAATCGCTTGTTGCGCTCGTCCCACCAGTTGCCGCCGAACCACAGGCAGGTGTAGTCGAGGTACCAGCCCGGTTCCAGCGGCAGGTAACCCGTGCGGATGATGTTCCCGCGAGCGTCGACCTCATCCAGGGCGCTAGCGTAGGCGTCCAGTTCGCTTAGAGTGCGCGGGGCTCGATCCGGATCGAGCCCCGCGGCGCGAAGGGCGTCCGCCCGCTTGGCGAACAGATCCTTGTTGTAGTGCAGCGCGACGTTGTAGGGCGTGCTGACCAGCGCGTAGAGCTTGCCGTCGTACTTGCACCCTTCCCAGAAGACCGGTTTGTACGTCGCAGCCGTGATGCCGTGGGCGGCCGCAAGTTCGTCCAACGGTTCAAGCGCGTCCATCGCGGCGAACTGGGGGACGTTGGGCGTCCAGAGCCCGGCGATGTCCGGTGGCACCCCCGCCGCGGTGGCAATCAGCGTCTTCTGGTTCACGCTGCTGGTCGACAGGTAGCGGACGAAGATGCCCTTGTCCCGGCCGACCGTGTCGTTGAACGCGTCGACGATCTGCCGCATCTGCGACTCTTCGTTGCCGGTCCACTTTTCCCAATAATCGACCACGACGCGATCGTCCGGCACGCTGGCGTTGCCGCGTGGGCCCACGAGCATCAGCAGCGCAGCGCACAGGACCAACAGGAGAATGACGCCCGACTTGATGATTCTCAACGTTGCGGCCTCACGCGAACCGAGTGATCGAATTGCAACTGGCCGCTAAAGCGGCCAGTCCGGCGAAAGGGTGCCGAAGTGTCGTACGGAAGGTTACCACTTCGTGATGAAGTTTGCCTTCGTCAAACCACCTTTTCGGAACGATTCCACGTGCCCGTCGACGAACGCCGCTGCGACGGCCGTGTTGCGATTGTGGCGATAGCGAAGCCCCGATGGCCCCGCGTACTCCGGACCATCCTTGTCGGCAGCAACGACGTAGACCGGGTCGCTCAGCTTATGCCCGTTGGCTTCGAACCACGTCCGGTCGTTGAACGAATTGATATCGTTGTCGTCCTTGTATTGGAAGCTGGCTCCGAAATTGTCGGTGTTGACCCAACTGCCCCAAGAGAAGTTCTCTCGTCCGTCACCCAGTAAGAGAGCACGAGAAGGATGCCGTATCTGCGACATCTTCCGCCCTTCCCCTGGGAAATTTAACCAAGGCATCGCATTATTATTGAATGCGAAGGTGATCGGGTTCTTCTGGGTTACAAACGTCAAATTCTCATTACGGTTCGGGCACGTCCAGATCTTCGTTCCGTTAGAACCGTCGCCACGGCTGAGGAAGTACGAAGTCAGTTCGAGGTCGATAAACTCAGTCTTCGGCATCCACCCGCGCTGGTCGGCGACGTACATCTGGATCGCCAACGCGATCTGGCGCTGGTTGCTGAGGCACGCGACCGTGTTGCCTGCCTCACGCGCTTTGCCCAGCGAGGGCAAGAGGATCGAGATCAGCACCGCGATGATTCCGATGACGACCAGCAGTTCAACTAAGGTGAACGCGCGGCCACAGTGGGGGCGCGTAAGCATGGGGTATGTCCTCCGTACCGCGATGACGTTCAGGGCGAATTGTCGAGAAGGCGATGGACGGCGCGTTAACGCCGTCCATCGCAGAAGCGTTCGGCGTAAGGGTTACACCGCGCGGCGACGACGGGTCAGGCCGGTCAGGGCCGCCAGGCCCACGATGGCAAGGCTGGCCGGCTCGGGGACGGCCGTCGCGCTGGTCGTCAGCGTCAACAGTGGCTTTTCGAAACCGCGACCCGCGTTTGCCGTGAGCAGTTCGTAGGCGTTGTTACCGCCCGGGATCGGGTCGAGCGTGTAGTTGACGCGGAGGAACGCGTACTGCCCGGCGTTGGCGCCACCGGCGTAAGCGCTGTTCAGGTACGCGACCAACCCAGCATCGCCTGCCTCGTTGGTGTTCACGAACCCTTCGGTGTCGCTCACGCGGATCGGAGTGGCAGCGGTGAGGAACGATTGTTGAACCAGCACGGCGTCGGTCGTGTCCAGCGTGCCTTGGTAGTAATCGCCGGGGAGCACGGTTGGATCGGTGCGCACGCCCAAGCCGTACAGATCCGCATCGGCGGGGGTGCCCACGAGGCTGTACAATTGCGTGCGCAAGTTCGCCGCGGTGATCACCTCGCCGACCGGCAGGGTCGGCAGCAGGAACGGCATCACGTAAGCACCGCCACCCGGCGCGAAGAACTCGCCAATGCGCGCCGCGAAGTTACCCACGTCGTTCGCCTCTGGCGCACCGACCGTGCCGAGGTTCCGCGTGTCGACCCGAGTGTCAGCCGCGTTTGGGGTGATGTCGATCACCGCCGCGCCTGCATTCGTAGCAACCACCGACCCGGCCACCACGCTCACCAATCCGATTAGACAGTTCATACGCATCTGCTCTGCTCCCGTTTCCTGAAAATTGCCCGGCCGACCGTATGGGGGTCACTTCCGGTGTCGCAATGTTTTGTGCGGGCATGCCCGTTCGGTTCACACGCGTGAGCTCGCTTCGGACATGACGAAAGGCCCCTGACGGCCCGCATTCGACTGACGTGCTGAATCGAACTGACCAATTCACCATGTTGTCATCGCTGAGTTGCGTCGGCGATACATTGGCGGAACAGTTCAATTCGGAACGTATGTAATCTACCGCTCTTCCGAGAGTGATGCGTTCCGTTTCACGCAGAAACATTTCACGATTTGCGTCAGGTTTAAGGCAGGTATTCCCGTTTCTTGCCAATCGGTATGGCATTGCCCCGTCAAGTAGGCTGATGGTTTAAACAGGGACGTGGGAATGCCGGTGTCCGTTGTTGTAGAGGGTTTTCCAATCATCGACCTAATTACCGATTTGCGGCTATGATCGCCTTGCCGATCGCGACAGTGCCGACTGTGCCGGTACGGTCGTTTCAAGTCGCATGAGTCCGCTCGAGGGCGAACATGGCAAAGACAGTCGAACCGAAGCAGATTGGGCTGTTCCTCCCACCCACGCTGGGTTACTTCGGTGACGTCGTGCTTGGCATTCAGGAATACGCGCGTTCCGTTGGCAATTGGGTGGTCGAGGTTTGCCCGACCATCGACATCGCGCGGGCGACGTGCGAGAGCTGGGTGCCCGACGGCGTGCTGGTGAGCGGCATGGACGGCGACTGGCGCGCGTTCCTGCCGAACCTGAACACGAACATCGTGCAGATCGGCGGTCACGCCATCGAGGGCGTCGCGCGCGTCAGCACCGACAACTTTGCGATCGGGCGGACCGCGGCCGAGCACTTCCTGGAGCGGGGGCTCAGGCGGTTCGCGTTCTGCGGTTACGACCAGACCGACTGGTCGGATGAACGAGAGGCGGGCTTTGGTCAGGTGCTGTCGGCCCGCGGGCTGGAGTACATCCCGTTCCGAGGCAAGTTGGGCGAGATATTCGCTGGCGCCGTGACGGGTTCACTGGCCGCGTGGGTGCGGTCGCTCCCCAAGCCGTGCGCGATCTTCGCCTGTCACGACCGCGCCGCGATGCTGCTGGCCAACGCCTGTGCGTACCTGAAGGTCCACGTGCCCGAGGAGGTCGCGATCCTGGGCGTGGATAACGACCAGTTGGAATGCGGCTTTGCGTGGCCGCCTATTTCCAGCATTCTGGGATCGGCCCGGCGGGTGGGGTTTGAGGGGGCGGTGTTGCTGGACGAATTGATGCGGGGCGCGACGAAGCCCGAGCAATCGTTCTTCGTTCCCCCCGCGGGCGTGGCGGTGCGGCAATCGACCGACGTGTTGGCGACCGACGACGCCGACCTGCGCGCGGCGTTGAGGTTCATTCGTGAGCACGCGACCGATGCGATCGACGTGCCGGAGGTCGTGAACGCCGTGCTTATTTCCAGGCGGAAGCTCGAGCGCAAGTTCCGCGACATCCTGAACCGCACACCGCACGAGGAAATCCTGCGCGCCCGCACCGCCCACGCAAAGATGTTGCTGCTGAGCACGCGGTTGAGCGTGCTGGAGATCGGCCTGCAGTGCGGCTTCCCGAGCGCGTCGAAATTCTCGACGGTCTTCACGCGCGAGGTCGGCGTGGGCCCGAAGCTGTTCCGTCGCCTCTATAGCACCCGCAGCGCCGCCGACCCGGCCGACCATCGCGGGACGGTGATGTGAGGGGGCGGCGGCGAAATTCTCCTCGACGCGTTTCTCTCGGACAGTTTTGACCCACTGTCGCCGCTCGCCATAATCCCGGTCTATGACCGACCGATCGACCGCAGCCACCGCCACCGGACCCGAGGATTGTTACGCCCACATCGAGGACGCTGATGTGCTCGTTGTGGGCAACGGGCTCGTCGAACGGGCCTGGCAAGTGCGGCAAGGCGTGCTGACGGCGGTTCGACTGCTGGACAAAACCACGGGCCATCAATGGGCCATCGCGACGGTGCCCGTGGGCATACCGGCTCCGGCGGCCGCGAAGATCACGACATTTGAGACGGTCATCGTCGCCAATCATCCGGTAAGCCGGCCATCGCTGCGTGTGCGATTCGGCGCAGGTGACGGGACGACCTACCACGTCGAGATCTTCCCCAGCTCCGCGGGCGTAGCCGTATCTACCACCGGTGGAAGCGTACGGGCGGCAGCGCGATCGGCGGGCAAGGCCGACGTGGCAGCGCCCAGCGGTGTGGAGGTCGACGCGCCGGCCGTGGCTGACCAGCAGCGCGATCCGCGGGCGGCCGACACGGTCGAACAACTGAAGCTCGACGCGCTGCACCTGCGGTTCACGCACGTCACGCTCGTCGACCAAACCGACGTGCACGACAACCTCGCCATCGATCGCCAATGGTTGCTGCACCCCAGCAAGCATGCGATTGAACTTCAGGGCAACCTGGCCTTCTTCGAGGGCACGCTCCATGGTCACGGGCTGATCCTGCTGCGCCTGGCGCCGCTGCCCCACGCGCGGCCGGTGCGCGCGGACGTCGATCTCACCGTGAAGGGCGGCCTGATCACCGTGCTGGGTCGCGGTGGCGATGGGGAAGGTGGTGGTTACCCGAGCGTCATCATTCCCTATAGCGGTGGCCGGGCCGGTCGCATCGCGGCGCTGCAACGCTACCAGCGGCAGGTGCGCCCGTACGTGGCGGGGCGCGATGCGCGGTTCCTGTCCAACACGTGGGGCGACCGCTCGCGCGACGCGCGCATCCGTGAAGACTTCATGCACGCCGAGATTATTGCCGGCCAGCGGCTGGGCGCCGAGGTCATTCAGATCGACGACGGTTGGCAGCGCGGCCGCACGGCAAACTCGGCCGAGAAGGGGGGCGTGTGGAACGGCTTCTGGGCCAGCGATGCGCGGTTCTGGGACGCTCACCCCGAGCGCCTGCCCAACGGGCTGGCGCCGCTGGTGGACGCCGCGCGCGATCGCGGGATGAAGTTTGGCCTTTGGTTTGCCCCCGACTCGTCCGACGACTTCGCCAACTGGGAGCGCGACGCCGATCAGATCCTGTCGCTCTACCGCGAGCAGGGCATCGAATACGTGAAGATCGACGGCGTGAAGATGCACACGACGACCGGCGAGCGCAATCTCCGGCGGTTCTACGACAAGGTGTTGGCCGGCTCGAATGGGCAGGTCGTCTTCGACCACGACGTGACCGCCGAGGTTCGGCCGAGCTACTTTGGCGTGATCGACATCGGCACGATCTTCGTCGAAAACCGCTATACCGATTGGCGCGGCTATTGGCCGCACCACACGTTGCGCAACCTGTGGCAGTTGGCGCAACACGTCGACCCCGCACGACTGCGCATGGAGTTCCTGAACAACGCACGCCACGCCGCCAACTACACCGGCGACCCCCTCGCCCCGGCCTGCTACGCGCCAGATTACCTGTTCGCCACCGTCATGTTCGCCAGCCCATTGGGTTGGTTCGAGATGTCGAACCTGCCCGAGAGCTACTTCGAGAAGGTCGCACCGCTCGTCGCCATCTGGATGCAACATCGCGACGCGATCTTTAGCGGCACGATCATCCCCATCGGCGCCGCACCCGACGGCACCCAATGGACCGGCTTCGTCTCCCGTCCACAGGATGGCGGGCCCGGCGGCTACGCGCTGCTGTTCCGCGAACTGACGACGCGCGACACGTTCGAATTGGACTTGTCGGAACTCGGCATGCGAACGGAAAGCTCGGTTCGCTTGGCCGGTGCGGGAGACATCTCAAGGACGAGCGGCGGCACGATTCGCGTGTCGATCCCCGCCAGCCTGCAGTACGTGTTCATCCAGTTGTAGCAGCTTAGTCCATTGCACGCCGAGCGCCTTCGCGCGAAGCGAGGAGCGCACGCCGCCTCGAGCCGGGTACGTCGATTTGATTGCGCCTTCGTCAGCCAACAGAATGTCGATATGCGTAAGCCGGCACGTGTGAGCAACCCACCGAGCGAGTCGCCGTCGACCCCGGTAAGCGCGATCGACGAAAGCACGACGGCCGCGCGGCCGGGATGGTTGTTGCCGGCGGTGCTCGCGTTGGTCGTGATCGCGTTCGGCCGGATCGTGTTCAACGAGTTCGCCGGCTTCGACGACCCTGCCACGATCTACGGCAACGAACGCCTGAACCCGCCAACGCTGACGGGCCTGGTGTGGCACTGGGCGCACCCGCACCTGAACATCTACATCCCGCTCACGTTCACGCTGTGGAGCACGCTGGCGTCGGTGGCGTACCTGTCGACGCCGGACGAGCAGGGGATCTACCTCAACCCGTTCGTCTTTCATGCCGCTAGCCTGCTGGTGCACGTGGCGAACACGGGTCTGGTCTTTCATCTGCTGCGACGCATCATCGGTGGTCGCGCCATCGGCGCGGCGGTGGGGGCGTTGCTGTTCGGCTTGCACCCGCTGCAGGTGGAGTCGGTCGCGTGGACGTCTGGAATGAAGGACGTGCTGTACACGTTCTTCTCGTTGCTGGCGCTTCTGGGTTACGTCGACCACGCGAACGCCGACGGCGCCGCCAGTCGCCGTTCGTATTGGCTGGCGACCACGGGCCTTGTGTTGGGCATGCTGTCGAAGCCCACTGCGATGGTCGTGCCGATCTTGGCCGGCGCGATCGACCTGCTGCTGTTGCGCCGGTCGCTTCGGCAGGTGTGGGCATCGCTGTGGCCGTGGTTCCTGCTGTCGACGATCTGCGCGGTCGTGGCCCGGCTGGTGCAGCCGGCGTCGATGGTCCCGACGGCGCCGCTATGGGCCCGACCGTTCGTGGCGATGGACGCGATCGCGTTCTACCTGTGGAAGCTCGTTGCGCCCTGGGGTCTGGCGATCGACTACGGTCGCACGCCAATGCGCGCGATGGAATCAGGCTGGTTCTGGGTCGGCGTAAGCATAACGCTGACCGTCGCGCTGGCGGTGGTGCTGCTCGGTCGCCGGCGGCCGTGGTTGATCGCTGGCGCGATCATCGCGCTGGTGCCGATCCTACCCACAAGCGGTCTAGTGCCGTTCGAGTTCCAAGGCTATTCGACCGTTGCCGACCACTACGTTTACCTGCCGATGCTCGGGGTGGCCCTAGTGCTGGCCGCAATCGTTTCGCGTCACTCCAACCGTTTAGTGGTGGGGGTTTGCTCGGTCGGCGCAGTAGTGCTGGGGCTGCTGAGCTTCGTGCAGGCGGGAACCTGGAAGAACGAAGAGGCCGTGTGGAGGCGCACCGTGCAGGTGAACCCAAACAGTTGGACCGGCTATAAGAATCTGGCGGTCATCGCTCGTCAGCGGGGCGACCTGCAGACCGCCGAGGATCACCTGAATCGTTCGATCGCGGCTCATCCGCAGATCGTGGCGTCGCGTGCCGAACTGGCCATCCTGCTGACCTCGCAGCGGCGGCACAGCGAGGCGATCGAGCAATTGCAGACGATCCTGGAACTGGCGCGCACGGTGCCATACATGCGCAACATGCCGCTGGCCGGCACCTACGCGCAGATCGGCCTTAACCAGCTCGCGCTGAAGCAACCGGAAGCTGCGATTCTCGCGTTCGAACGTGCGCTAATAGAGCAACCGGGACATGCGGTGGCGCAAGAAGGGCTCGTTGATGCAAGGGTCGCGCTGGCCGTCCCGTGATGAAGCCGGCGAGGTGCAGGACTTCCTCAATTGCTGAGCGTCGTCGTCCACGCCAGCGTCGCGGCAGTTATCAGCAGGAGCACCAGCCCGACATGCAGCAGCCCGATCTGTCGGTCGAACCGGTGCGTGCGGTCCGGCGACTCGGCCAGCGATTGCACGAACTGCATGCGGCTGGCGATGCTGCCGTGGATCCATTCCGGCCGGGCCAGGGGGATGTTGTTCACGACGGCGACGCGGCGCAACGCCGATGCGAACAAGGTCGCGCCGTACGGGCTGACGGTGTTCGGCGGCAGCACCGCCGTGGCCGGTTCGGCGCCGGCGATCGTGCGGGCGGCAAAGACGTCGGCCTGCCGCTCGAACCGCCGGCTAACGAACCCGAAGCTGATCCAGAACAGCGCCAGCCCCGCGAGCACCTGCGCCAACTGCAGCCATTCCGAGTTCCCCAGCCGGCCGACCAGCCAAGCGTTGGCCCATTCGCCGGGCCCCAGACTAAGCAGGGTGAAGATCGCGACCAGCCCCACGTACCACAGCATGTGGCGGTGCCGCACGTGTCCGATCTCGTGCGCGAAGACGGCTTCGATCTGCGCATCGCTCATCGTCTCCAGCAGCACGTCGGTCATCAGGATGTACCGCACGCGCGGGAACAAGCCCATGACGGCGGCGTTGCCCATCAGGCCGTTCGTCTGCCAGAGCAGGATGCCGCGAGCCTGCATTCCTGTGCGGTCGCACAGTCGCTGCAGCCGGTCGCGCAACGGACCATTAGGCAAGGGCTTCGTATCGAGCACGCGGCACAGCAGGATGGGCGCAAACGCGAAGACCGTCACCAATGCGATCACCGACGCGGCCGAGTCGACGCCTTCGGTGATGGGCAGACCGGGATCAACCATGCGGGCGATCACCACGACCACGTCGCGCAGCGCGATGACCAGCAGGATCGGCAAAATCACAAACAGCACCTGCAGCCGCACGTTCGCGGTCAGGTAGCGCAGGAAGCGGGGTGGCGCGTGGACGGGCAGGCCGGCTTCCAGTTGAAGCAGCATGTTCTGCTCGCGAATCGCCCGGTCGGCTGGGTACTGCGACCACCAGAGCCCGACCCACGCCAAAATCGCCGGCGCAATGCCGATCAGCACGTTCGGCAGCTTCACCGGCCATGCTGCGGGCACCACGCCGAGGCGTTCGTGGACCAGCCATCCCCAGCCCAGCCAGAAGACGCCCACGCCGAAGGCCAGGGGGACCATCATGCGGGCGAAGAGCATCATCTTGTGGAACCGCCGCAGGTTCAGGTGCGCGTCGAACAAACCGACGCTGCGCGCCAAAGCCCGGCTCCAAAGGCCCATCATGAGGATCAGAATGACGTAGAACCCAAAGAACCCTGCCAACCCCGTCCGCAGGTCGGCCGGCTGGTGCGGCGCAGTGGCGCCGGTGCCGCTGGCCATCCAGAGCACCACCACGAGCAGTAGGAAAAGCATCGACACGCGAGTTAAGCGTAGAAGCGCGTCCCATGCATGTCGAGCAAGGTCAGGGCGCGCCACCAGATTATCGAAAAGCGAGGTTAATCGGCGGACGCTTCGGGTCGAAAGTAGGGGGGATGGCTGAAACGCGACAGGAAGTTCGCGTTTGGCGGATCGACGAATTACTGAGCCGCTGGCGCGCATGAAATCGCTCGGATGAGCGATCAATGTCCTCCCGCGGTCCCATAACCCAATTTGCATCCCCAATTATCAAAACTACCCAAATTACCAAAGTGAATTGGCAAGTCGGTCGATACTCTGGGTGTACAGTTCACCAGTTTAACAGGAGTACCCACGATGACGACCCTGCACGAGATGACCGCGAAGTATCAAGCCGCCGTTGCCGCTCACAAGGAAGATGAGCGCCGCGAGTTTCGGCGGCATGATTTGGAACAACAGGGCATCGCGGTCGATCGTTACGACGGGTCGAAGCGGGGCGGCAAGACCTTCGGCCAACTGGTGGACCTGTCGGCCGGTGGGGCCCGCATCCGCACGACGGCGGCCAACGTGAAGCCCGACAGCCAGATCCGCGTCCGCCTCACGCTGCCCGACTACGCCGGCATCTGCCCGTTCGTGGACACGACGGGCGCCCAGGCTAAGCCGAAGAAGGAATGGGTCGGTTGGATGGCCGTCAGCCGCGTGCTGCCGGTGGACGGCAAGCAGGTCGACGTCGCCGGCCGCCTGATCGACATGGAAGAGATGGACCGCGGCATGCTCAAGCTTTACCTGAGCACGCAGCCCCTGGCGGCGTAAGCCGCTGGCCGGCCAGTCACAAAACAAACTTGAACGCGACGACGTTGGCAGTCGGTGGCCGGCGTCGTCGCTTTTTATGCGCCCCGATCGGACGTCTGCTCCGACCGTGGCATGGGCGTCTCGCCCATGCCTGTGGAACGAACGGGCATCCCAATTCGTGGCAGACAGCGCTGACCGAAGCGGCAACCCGCTAAATCCTATTCTGACCTCACCGCGATCATCGTCGAGACGCCCATGCGATGTGCGGCCCGCGAGCCTCACGCGTCGCGGCGAATGCCCATCGCGCTGCAATGGAACGCCACCGCTTCGCGGACGTGTTCGTTCCAGTAATCCCAGTTGTGGGCGCCGGGGAACTCGCGATACGTGTGTTGAACGCCAGCCTCCTTCAGGCCAGCGATGAACTTCACGTTGTCGGCGTACAGGAAATCATCGACGCCGCAATCAATCAATAACTGAGGCAAATTGCCCGCGGCGCTGGCGCGGCGGGCCAGGTGCAGCAAATCGTGGTTCGCTCCGGACGGCGTCGCGCCGAAGATGCGGTGGAACTCGGCATTGCCTTCGTCGAACCCTTTCGTGCCGGCCAGCACCGCGCCGGAATGACTGTTGGCGCTGACGAATCGGTCCGGGTAGGCCAGCGCCGTCCGCAGCGCGCCGTAGCCACCCATCGACAGGCCACCGATGCAGCGCTTGTCGCGCGACGCGATGGTAGGGAAGACGCGGTCGATTACGTCGACAAGTTCCTGGCCGATGTGCTGGCCGTACTTTGGACCCTGTTCATGGTCGGTGTAGAACCCGCGCCCGCCGTCGGGCATGACGACGATGAGCGGCAGGCCATCGATGTCCATCTCGATGCGCGTCCGGCGCAGCCACATCGTGCTGTCGTCGGACAGGCCGTGGAGCAGGTAGAACGTCGCGCACCGCTCCGGCCGATGCTCCGGCAGCAATACCTGCGTCTCGACCTGCTTCTGAAGCACCCGGCTGAACCAGCGGAAGTTGATGAGGGCCATGGGGAACCGAAATGAGGAATCGTGATCCGTTCGCGCGTCACGCGACGCGGTGACGTGGCAGTGTACTGATGATCGCGTTGATGCCCAATGATGGCAGTGGGGCGTCATCAATAGAGCGTTGGCGCTTTTCTGGCCCCCTCTCCCGCGTACTCGCGGGGGAGGGCTGGGGTGGCGGCTGCGAGCAGGGGGCACCTTACCGTAGCGTCTGGGTGCCACGGTTTGGTACTCCAAGCCGTGCCGTCGGGGAGACGCAGCCGACACCGCTTGGAGCACCAAACCGTGGCACCCAGAGGACAAGCCGCTACAGGAATAGGTCCGCCGCTCTAAATTCCAATCGCGACGCCAAGATGCTCCGCCCCCTCCCTAACCCTCCCCCGGAGTACCGGGAGAGGGGACCGGAACGGGCGACTCACCCGGTATCACCACTCATCGCTCGGCCTGCGCAGCACGAGCGCAGCCAGGCTGCGCCAGGCGCCCAGGTTCACTAGGCGGGCGCGGACGGCCCGCACGCCGGTGCTGATCGAGCGGCTTTTTTCGCCGGCGCGGTGCTCGCGCCAGCTGGCGGCGATCAGCATGCGCTGGATCTCCGACGCCGCCTTGCTCGGGGGTGATACCAGATCCTCGGGCGGCAGGGGTGGGCAGTTGCGCTGCACGTCATCGCCACCCGCAAGGCGCTGTTGCTGAAAGTGCCGCGCGGTGCGCTCGTAGAAGACGCGGGCGGCGTCGGATTGCTGGCTGGTGATCGAGGCGCTGTGCAGGCGGTAGACGTAGCACTGGCGCGGGTCGTACCACACGCGCGCGTGTTCGCCGAGCCGCAGTTGCAAATCGATGTCCTCGGCCGTTACGAAGTACGGGCGGAACCCGCCGATTTCCCGGTAGATGCTGGCGCGCACGAGGTACGTGCCCAGGTGCGTGCGGTTGCGCCCGGCGCGCAGCTCACCGGTGATCTCTTCAGCCGCGCCGCCGCACTCGAGGTCGACGACGCGCTGCCCTTTGCCGGTGATCGTCGAGTAACACCCGCAGATGGCGGCGTACTCGGGGTGGTCGCTCAGGAAGGTCGATTGCCAGGAGAGGCGGTCGTCGGTGTACAAATCGTCGGCATCGCAGCGGGCGATGAACTCACCGGTCGCGATCTCCAAGCCCCGGTTCAGCGCGACCGACACGCCGCCGCACGGACCGGCGATCATGCGCACGCGCGGGTCGCCAAGCTGGCGCACGATGTCGGCCGACCCATCGGTCGAACCGTCGTCGATCACGACCACTTCCAGATCGACGTTCTTCTGTGACAGGACCGACGCAAGCGCCGCGCGGACGTATCGCTGCGCATCGCGCATTGGCATGAGGACGCTGACTCGCTTCATGAGGTGTGCCCGACGAATCAAAGGTGAGCGGAGCGTGGAACTTCACTCGGCCGGCCGGTTCCCGGGGCTTGGGCAGAGGGTGCTTTAGTCTACCATCAAGCTGAGCGGCGTGTACATATTGGATGCAGCGACGTCAGGAATCGGACCAGCGCGCCCGCGCCGAACATTGCGAATGCCGTTAGATCGCCTTGCGGCCAGACGAAACTGGCGCGGCTTTGCCGTTCGAACCCCCCGTGCGGGATTCGGTGACCGTCGCGATGCGGTCGCTGATGCGGTACAGCAGGCCCGTGAGCAGTTGTTGTTCCTGTTGGCTCAGGCCGGACATCATCGAAGCGATGCGCTCGTAGTAACCGGGCATCGCACCATCGAGGAAGGTCTGCCCCTTGGTCGTCAACGAGACGGTCGCCTTGCGGCGGTCGTGGCGGTCGAGCGAGCGCTTGATCAGTCGATCGCGCTCCAGCCGGTCCAGCAGGCCGGTCATTGTGGCGCGGGTGACCCCGGCGCGGTCGGCCAGCACCGACGGGCTCAATGGTGTCTTGGGGTCGCGGTTTAAGATGGTCAGAACGGACATGCGGCCGGCGGTCATCTTGATTTGCGCCAGGTACGTGTCAAACGCCAACAGGCCGTCCGTGCTGACGCGGAACAGCATCAGCGCCGCTTCGACGGCGGAGGGTTCAATCTGCGGGTACCGCGCGGCCCGCAGGCGTAGTTCTTCGTATCGAGGCAGGTCGCGCAATGGAAAGATCGATCCGTTCTCTGGCGTGCTCATCTCGTCCCCACCCGTGGTTCGTAAGGTCGCCGTCAGGAATCTAGGGGTATTCCCCTCAACAAGATTTAATATAGAGAAATGCACGCCCTATACAATAGCTTTCAATCCCCCACATTTAGGGGGCGGGAAAGCGTGGCTTTTCCCCGCTTATGACCGCCAATACGTCGCGGACGACCCAGCTCATGTTCTCGATCGCTGTGTAGGTGCGGGCGGCTAAGTGGGGCGTCAGGAGGACGTTATCGAGGCCCAGTAGGGGGAAGCCGGCCTCGGGTGGCTCAGGATGGAAGACATCGATCGCAGCGCCCGCGAGCCGATTGCCGCGAATGGCATCGGCCAGAGCAGCGGCGTCTAGGACCTCGCCTCGACTGGTGTTGATGACGATGGCATCCGCCTTCATCATCGCCAGCTGAGCTTGCCCGACGAGGTTGTGGTTGCCCGGCAGCATCGTCACATGGATGGAGAGGATGTCGGCTTGGCGGTAGAGCGTCTCCTTGTCGACGGCGATCGCGGGGAAGTTTAAGCCGCTGATGTCCAGCAGATCGTTGTAGATCACCCGCATGCCGAACCCGTTGGCGGCGATCTGCCCCAGCCGGCGGCCAACCCGGCCCATCCCCAGAATACCCATCGTCAGCTCGTTCAACTGGCGCCCCCGCACCGTGTCGCGGACCCGCTTGAATTCCTTGGGCGAGTAGACGGCATCCTTGAAAAACGCCCATGGCCGCAGCAACTGCAACAGGTACCCAAAGACGAAATCACCCACCGCAAGCGTGTTCGCATCGGGCGTATAAACGACCTCGACGCCGTGGCGGCGGCAGGCGGCGACGTCGATGTTCTCGATGCCCACGCCACCTCGTCCCACCACGCGCAACCGCGGCGCCTTGGCCAGCATCGCCTCGTTCACCTTCGTGTACGTGCGGACGACCATTCCGTCGGCGCGGGCCAGTTGGGCGTCGAACGCCGGGTCGTTGTAAGCGACCTCAACCACCTCCGCGTGCTCGCGAAGCCAATCCAACGGTGTGCGGTCGGAACCTTCGGTGACGAGGATGACGGGGCGTGGGTTCATCGGCTGAAACTGAAAAAGGTGAGAAAACTTATTCGGTGGGGCCCGAACTCTCCGGCGGGGCGAACCGGCCCTTGAGCGTCATGCGAAACATGCGGTCGTTCTGTAGGTTCACGAGTTTGTCCAGCGCGTGTTCCTCGGACCGCGACGCTTTGACCTGATACACGCCGGGCTCCAGGAAGAAGCGGGCGGTGTAGCCGTTGTCGGCGTCGATCTCCTCTTTCACCATACCCACCTCGGTGCCGTCCGGGCGCACGCGCGCCACCTGCACGAGCACCCCCGCGGCCGCTGCATCGGCTTCAACCACGATCATGCTCGATGGCTCGGTCCAGTACAGCCATTGCACGTAGATCAGCGTCACCATCAGGAACGCGACCACGACCACGAACGTCACGATCGACGCGATCATGAACGACCGCGCACGGGACTCCGGCGACGGGTGGGACGCAGTTGGGCTGGGTTCAGTCACGTTGGTTGAGATTCCTGCAAAGCCCGCGCGATCAGCAAGTACTTATTTTGTCGGTCCAGTGGACGGATTGCAATGAACCTCCTTTTCGCCGCCGGAACGCAGCTCCGCGCTTTTTCCGGTACCCGATAAGCAAAAAACGCGGAACCGCGTTCCGGCGGCGAAGAAGGTGTAGAGCGAAACCAGTTCCGGAACCGCGGTGTGAACCTGCCAGGTATGGCCCAATGGAACGCTACTTGCAACGGATTAGCTCGTTTAACCTGAGGAGCAATGTACATGGCACAAAACACCCCCCCAATACCCCCGGCCGCGACCAAGGCAAGGTCGGCAGCGACCCTGACGCGGCCAAGAAGGTCGGTGGCAAGCTGGATTTCGGCAACGCGGTGCACCGCGACGTGGTACGCGAAAATGAAGATGACCCGATCGATCGCCCCGCGGGCAGTGCTCCGGGTGCCGGCATGGACCCCGGCCGGCGAACCGTGGGCGTGGGCTCATCGGGCGCTGGTGGTGACGGCTCGAGCAGTGGTGGCGATATCGATACCGACTTCGTCGGCGTCGCCGGTGGGGCGGGTCTGGCCCAGTCACCCACCGACCACGTCACAAAGGGCCCCGCCTCCACCGACGGCACCAGCGACGAATTCGCCGGTGGCGAGCACGCCAAGGGCGACAACGCGCTGCCCCGCGGACAGATTGGCGGAGACCCGATGAAGGTCCGCGGCTCCACCAATTCACCGCCCGACGCTTACACCGGGCGTGCGGGGGCGGATGAGAACACGTACGACGAGCAGGATACGAAGTAGCTGTCGTGGTCGTTGCCGTCCCGCAGGCATTGAAAAATTATCGGACCCGCGCGATTACGGTCGATGACCGTAGCGTGCGGGTCCGCCTTCGTTTGAGGGCTCCGCGCATCAGGAGCCTTATGACGACGATCACCGAAACGCCTGCCGCCGCCGCCGCTGACAGCGAACAACTCGTCTCCGCGTGGGACGAGGTTGCCCAAGAACTGACCGCAATTCCGTTGTTGCTGGAGCGCGCGCGTTACGCCGCCACGATCCGCCCGATCCTGCACCTGCCCAAGGCCGCCGAGATTCTGGAGGCCGGCTGCGGCGCGGGGCGCATCCTGCGCACGCTGGACCGCATGGGATACGGGAACCTGACCGGCCTTGAGATCAGCCAGGCCCGGTTGAACTACATTGCCCAGGCCGGCCCGCGCAACGCGAAGCTCGTCTGCAGCAGCGAGGTGCCGTTCGCAGCGAACACGTTCGACGCCGTCCTGACCGCTGCCGCGATCGAGCACGTGACCGACCCGAGGCAGTGGCTGAAGGAACTGGCGCGCGTCACCCGCCCGGGGGGCGTGATCTCGATCACGACCGACACCTACATGTGGAAGTGGCTGCAGTCGTTGGGCCTTTACCAGACGGTTCAACCGCTTGACGGCGCGATCTGGCCGTACAAGCTGGCCTTCTGGGGCCGCCAGGCGGGCCTGCGCTTGCGCGCGTGCGGCGGATTCGTGAACGTCGACCGACAGCGCTGGTACTTCCTGCGGCAGATGAAGCGCCTCGTCTCCGCCCGTCGCTGGTACCGCAAGTGGAAGGGGGGCTATGCCCGCGTCGACCCGTGGGGCCATGTGCCCGCGGTCGACGAAGCCTCGATCGTGGATGCGACCCACGACTTCCCCATGAGCGCCGACGTCGACCTTCAGGCCTGCGTCTGGGCTTATGAATGCTACTACTGGTTCGAAAAGCCCGCGATGGGCGCGATGCGCCTGGCGGCGTAGGGGGGAGTTGGAAATCCCAAGCCCCAATGCCAAGCAAATGACCAAGTCCCAAGTTCCAAAGCCGAAGCGCCGCGGCTTGCCGCGTACTATCATCCGAAGCGGAGTGGTAACGACTCGAGCGATCTCGTTAGACGGGCACGCGTCAGCCACTGGGAGATCCCTCAGGTCGGCAAGCTTCCCATCGGGATGACATTTGACGCGGGCGGACATTCCTACCATCCCTGGTAATCCTCGCATCTTTGGGATTTAACGTTTGGGATTTTGTTTGGCATTGGGGCTTGGGATTTCTTATTTGAAGTTCGGCATTCGTCCAAACGCGTTCCCATCCTTCCCCCCCGCGTCTTCCGCCGGTATCCTGCGCCGCGCAATTTCGCGAGAGGGTGCTGAATGAAGGTGTTGCTCGTTGGTAACGGTGGCCGGGAACATGCGATCGCGTGGAAACTCGCCGATTCACCGCACGTGACGGCGTTGTACGCGGCCCCGGGCAACCCGGGCACTGCGCAGGTCGCCGACAACGTCGATCTGGCCGTCACCGACTCTGCGGGCATCCGCAAGTTTGTGAAGAACACGGGGATCGACCTCGTCATCATCGGCCCCGAAGATCCACTGGCCGGCGGGCTGACCGACCTGCTGGTGGCTGACGGCGTGAAGGTGTTCGGCCCGACGAAGGACGGCGCCCGCATCGAGGCCGACAAGTGGTTTGCCAAGGAGCTGATGCGCCAGCAGTCGATCCCGACCGCTGAAGCGCGCAGCTTCACGAACCCCGACGCCGCGGTGGAATACGTGACCGTGCGCGACTCGCCGGTCGTCATCAAGGCGGCAGGACTGGCCAAGGGCAAAGGTGTCACGGTCTGCTACCGCACCGCCGACGCAATCGACGCGATCGACCAGATCATGCGCAAGAAGGTGCACGGCGACGCCGGCAGCCGCGTGGTGATTGAAGAAATGCTGCAGGGGCCGGAGGTGTCGATCCTGGCCCTCGTCGACAAGCGCAACATTTACGTGCTGGAGACCAGCCAGGACCACAAGCCCGTGGACGATGGGGACACCGGTCCAATGACCGGCGGCATGGGCGCCTATTCCCCGACGCCAGTCATCACGCCCGCAATGCTCGCGCAGATCGAGCGCGACGTGCTGGTGCCCGCGGTCGACGGCCTCGTGCGCGACGGCATCGAGTACAAGGGCGTCCTCTACGCCGGCCTGATGCTGACCGCCGCCGGCCCGAAGGTGCTGGAATTCAACTGCCGCTTCGGCGATCCGGAAACGCAGCCGTTGATGATGCGCCTGAAGTCCGACGCCTTCGAAGTGATGATGGCCGTCGCCGAGGGGCGTTTGGACGAGATCACGCTGGAATGGGACCCGCGCCCTGCGATGGCGGTCGTCGCCACCAGCAAGGGCTACCCGGGCAAGTACCCCAGCGGCCTGCCGATCACCGGCATCGAAAAGGCCGACGCGCTGCCCGACGTAAAGGTCTTCCAGGCCGGCACGAAATCCGAAGGCGGCAAGATCGTCACTGATGGCGGCCGCGTGTTGGCCGTCACGGCGCTCGGCAACACCATCGCCGACGCGCAGAAGCGGGCCTATCAGGCGATGGAGCTGATCCATTTTGAAGGCATGCACTTCCGCCGGGACATTGGGCGGCAGGCACTGCGGTAGCCACGTCGAAAGGCTCGTTTATGATCCTTGGCCTACGCACAGCGATCTATCCCGTCGCCGACCTGGCAGCAGCGAAGGCTTGGTACGGCCAGGTGCTGAACGCCAAGCCCTACTTCGACGAGCCGTTCTACGTGGGCTTTTCGTCGGGCGGGTTCGAGCTTGGCCTGTTGCCGAGCGAAGAGGCTGGCATCGGTGGGGTGCAAGCCTACTGGGCCGCTGTCAGCGTCGCCGACGAGTTCGCCCGTTTGGTCTCGCTGGGCGCCACGGTCCATGAGCCGCCGCGTGACGTCGGGGCCGGCATAAAGGTCGCGTCGGTCATCGACCCGTTCGGCAACCGGTTCTCGATCATCGAGAACCCGCACTTCAGCATCGAAGCCGTGCGATGAACGGCGGGCGGATATCGTGCCAACCGTACAAAGCATCGACTCCTCGGATGACCCCCGCGTCCTGCCATTTCGGCTGTTGAAGGAACGCGACCTCGCGCGTGAACATGGTCTTTTTATCGCCGAGGGTGAAAACCTTCTAAAACGGTTGATCGACAGCCCGCTGACCGTCGACCGCGTTCTCCTATCCGATCGGCGGGTTGAGGAGATGGCACCGATCGTGCCGGCGGGGGTGCCGGTGTACGTCGCGACCGACGCGATGCTGCGCGACGTGATCGGCTACAAGTTCCACAGTGGCGTGATCGCCGCGGGCGTGCGGCCGGCGGTGCGGTCGATCGATGAAGTGGTGCCGCGCGATCGCGCGGTGCTCACGCTCGTCGTGCTGCCGGAAATCGCCAACGCGGAAAATCTAGGGTCCCTCTTTCGCATCGCTGCGGGGTTCGGGGCGGATGCGGTGATCCTCGGCGAACGCTCGGCGGACCCGTTCTGGCGGCAGTGCGTGCGCGTGTCGATGGGGAACGTGTTCAGGATGCCATTGGTGCGGTCGACGGACCTGCTGCGCGATTTAAACCGGCTGCGCCAGGAGTGGGGCGTGTCGGTCGTCGGCACGGTTTTGGACGAGCGCGCCGAACCACTGGCGACCTACGCACGCGACGCGAAGACGGCCATCCTGTTCGGCAACGAGGCGCAAGGGTTGGACGCCGCCACGATCGCGGCGTGCGACCGGCACGTGACGATCCCGATGAAGCTCGGCACCGATTCACTGAACGTCGCGGTCGCCGCGGGAATCGTGATGTACGAACTGACGCGGGTACGCGCTTTGCCATAAGATGCCTGCATGGCACGCGCAACCGTATTGGCGATGTGGGCGTTCATGTTGTTCGCGATCCACGGCTGCGGCCGAAGCGATGAATCGACGATCGCAGAACAACCTGCAACGCAATCGGCCACGGAGCCCGCTTCGCCCACGACGGTGGCCCCCAGTTCGACGCTCATCATCGACGGCAAGCCCGTCGCGTTCCCCGGTAGCAGTCTTGGCGTTACCGATACCGGCGAAGCGCTGACGCTGCTGCTCTACTCGCCCGAATTCGCCCTTCAGGATGACCCGACCGCCAACACGGTCCTGCTGAACATGACGGTGGAAGCCGACGCACCGAGCGATCTGCCCACGGCCAGCGTTCGTCTGGTCGGCACTGCGGCCGGCAATGAGAACGACACGCCCAACGGGCTCTTCCTGAACGGCAGCGCCACGCAGCTGTTGCCCCTAGATGTGCAGGTGACGTTCAGCGGCGATCCCAACGGCGTCATCGTCGCCCACCTGTCCGGCAAATTTGCCGCGATGACGAACGGCACGGCCGAGCGTACGGTGACCGTTACCGGCACCCTCGCCGCCACCGTCGACCGCGAGGGCACCAGCGACGCGGCCCCGCCGACCACGGTGCCGCTGGAACCGTAGAATATTGAACCGCCGAGACGCGGAGGACTTCGGAGTACCTCAGAGGGTGTTATTAAGTCTGGCCCCTCTCCCATGTACTCATGGGGGAGGCTGGGAGGGGGTGATCTCGAACGACGACAAGTGTCAGCCGTTCGAAATCGCCCCCTCCCAGCCTCCCCCGGCGTACCGGGAGAGGGGCCGGAGCGAGTCCGTCCGGCTCAATGAACACCCTCTCAGGATGACGGCGTGCGTCGGTTGAGGCGTAGTGCAAACCCGCGTCTCCTCTCCCTCCGTCTCCGCGTCCTCCGCGTCTCCGCGGTTAATCCTTCGTCATTCACCGGAGCACCCATGCCATCAACCACACGAACCGAACGCGACTCGATGGGCGAGATGACCGTGCCGGCCGACGCGCATTACGGCGCCAGCACCGCCCGGGCGGTCGAGAATTTTCCGATCTCCGACCTGCGCTTCAGCCGGCGGTTCATCGCGGCGCTGGGCATCGTGAAGTGGGCATGTGCCGATGCGTCGGCGGGCTTAGGGTTGATCAACGACCAGCGCAAGTCGCTCATTCAGCAGGCGTCCCAGGAGGTGATCGACGGCAAGCTCGACGCCGAGTTCGTCGTCGACATCTTTCAGACCGGCAGCGGCACCAGCACGAACATGAACGCCAACGAGGTGATCGCCAGCCGGGCCAACGAGATCGACACCGGCCAGCGCGGCGGGAAGGCGCCGGTCCACCCCAACGACCACGTGAACATGCAGCAGAGCAGCAACGACGTCATCCCCACCGCGATGCACGTCGCAGCGGCCACGGCGCTGCAGGCCAACCTGCTGCCGGCGCTGCAGCATTTGCACGATGCGCTGGCGGCAAAGGCCAAGGCGTTCGACGACGTGGTGAAGATCGGCCGCACGCATTTGCAGGACGCCACGCCGATCCGCGTGGGGCAGGAACTGTCCGGTTACGCGCAGCAGGCGCTGCTGAGCGCGCAGCGCTGCCGCCGGGCGGTCGAAGCGCTGCGCGAACTGCCGCTGGGCGGCACCGCGGTCGGCACGGGCATTAATGCGCATCCGGAGTTCGCCGCCAGAGCGATTGCCGTCATCTCGCAGCGCACGGGCGTTTCGTTTGCCGAGGCGGCCAACCACTTCGAATCGCAGGCGGCCAAGGATGCGATCGTGGAGGCCAGCGGGCTGCTGAAGACGATCGCGATCAGCCTGTCCAAGATCGCCAACGACATC
Source organism: Tepidisphaeraceae bacterium (assembly GCA_035998445.1). Lineage (NCBI taxonomy): Bacteria > Pseudomonadati > Planctomycetota > Phycisphaerae > Tepidisphaerales > Tepidisphaeraceae > Tepidisphaeraceae bacterium. Next base: position 117,476 of record DASYHQ010000041.1, read on the forward strand.
CGCTGGCTCGCCAGCGGGCCGCGGTGCGGGCTGGGCGAGTTATCCATCCCCGCGACGCAGCCGGGCAGCAGCATTATGCCGGGCAAGGTGAACCCGGTGATGAGCGAGATGGTGCTGCAGGTGAGCGCGCAGGTCGTCGGCAACGATGCGACGATCGCCTTCGCGGGCAGCGGATTGGGGAGCACGTTTGAGCTGAACGTGATGATGCCGGTGATGGCGTACAACCTGCTGCAGTCGATCGATTTGCTCGCCAGCGCGAGCCGTGTGTTCGCCGACCGCGCCGTCGCGGGGCTGGAGGTGAACCGCGAGCGCTGCGAGTCGCTGGTCGAGCAATCGCTGGCGATGTGTACGTCGCTAGCGCCCAAGATCGGCTACGACAAGGCCGCCGAGATTGCCAAGGAAAGCTTCAAAACCGGCAAGACGGTGCGGGAGGTGGCGTGCGAACGGAAACTGATGAGCGACGATGAGCTGAACAAGCTGCTCGACCCCATCCGCATGACCAGCCCGCAGGCGGATGTTGTCGGAAGCGGGGGTGGGTGACGAATTGCCGTGGCATGGGCGTCTCGCCCATGCAGGCGGTTATGCCAGAGAATTCTTTTTGCTGGCTGCGGCTTGATCGAAGCGGGCTGCCACTAAAAGCATTGCCCGTTCCAGTCCACATGCATGGGCGAGACGCCCATGCCACGGTCGGAGCAAGCCGTACCTACCGCTGCAGCCGATCCCGAATCACGTCCCACGACAATGGCGGTTGGCCGTCGATGGGTTGGAACAGCTCGTTGTGGTCGGCGTGCAGCACGACGCGGTCGCTGACGCCGTCAAGCTTCGTGCTGCGCAGCGAGACCGGCCCGTCGCTGCGACTGTTGCGGTTCTTCAGGCGGTCGCTGAAGCGTTCGATCCCGCGCACGGTTTGGCGGAAGCCCCACAAATGTTCGGCGCGGTCGGGGATCGCCTTCTCCAGCGCGCCCACGGTACGGCCCGCGATGCGCCACGCCGGGTGACGGTCGCCGGCGATGATCGTGTACTTCACACCATCGCGGCGGGGCTGGGCATTCAGCGTCTCGATGAACGCGGAGTTCGGCGCCAGATCGGTGCCGGCCTCGCCGAGGCCGTCGGTGATCATCCAACTGGGCCGCCATTCGGGCTGGTTGCGCCACAGCGAATAGTGCTCGTCCAGTTCCAGCAGAAACCGATATTTCGCCCAGCGGCTGCCTGCGTTGGGTGGGCCGATGAGGATCAGGTGGTCGATGCCGCCGGCGTAGGCGTCGCTTTCGATGTAGACGCGGGTGACGAGCGAGCCCATGCTGTGTGCGACGATGTCCACCCGCATGTCCGGAAACATCTGCCGAAACGCCTCGTAGTGCTTGGCGAACAGCCGGCCACTGTCGGCGATCGGTTGGTCACTGGGATAGCTGAACCAGCCCACCTGATACCCCTCGCTGCGCAGCAGGTCACCTAGGCAGAGCCACTTTTCACGATCCGAATCCAACCCGTGCACCAGCAGCACCGTTCGGCGGGCGGGGTCGATCTTGTGCGGTAGCAACAATCCCATCGTGCGGTTCTGCGCGGCCGTCGCTTCGGGCGCCACGGTCGCGGTGAACGTGCGCACCGCGGCCTTGGTGGCTTCGGTATTCGCAGGCAGTTTTTCGGTGTCGTAATGAATAATTGCCGCATCAGGCGTGAACTTGAGCGTGCACCCTGCGCCAAGGGCCGCATTCAACGCATGGACGATGCGCGAGCCGTCCAGCGACTTCACGTCGATCGCGGCCACGGGGCAGTTCACCGCCGGCAGCCCAAGCTGGGCCATCGCGGCCGAAAGGTCCAGCAATTCCAGCTTTCCGTCCTTCAACGGCACATGAATCTGCTTTGGCGCCGCCATGGCGGGCATGGCAGTGGCCAAGGTGAGCGTGATCAGCAAAGCAAACAGGCGTTGGCACATCATCGGAAACTCCTTTTTCCACTTCGCTGGGCAAAGGGACTGGCAATAAAAATCAGAAGTCCCATAATAGGCTTGCTCGGCCGCAACTATCTGCGGGAGTGCGGGGATTCCCTGTATCCGCTTGCTGCTTTTTACAGGACCGTGGATTTTAGCTGCAAGTCTGCGACTACGGATGACGAAATTGTGTGAGTTACTGCACTGTACGCGATTATGTTTTATCGCGTAGGTCATAACGATGATGTGGAGCCGCGATGGGGCGTCTTCACAGTGGGAGATGGCACGATGTCGAACGATGATGGTTCAGTCACGCCTGACGGTAAGTCGGAGCTTTCTTACAAATTCCAGCGATTGCGCGAACGCATCCGGGCCGCGGTCACTTCGGGTGAACTGCACGGCAAGCTGCCTGGCGAGCGCACGTTGGCCAAGCGGTTTGGCGTGAACGCCAAGACGCTGTCCAAGGCGCTGACCGACCTGGCCGCCGAGGGCCTGCTGGACCGCAGCATTGGCCGTGGCACCTACGTGAAAGGGACCGGCCCGCAGGCAGTCACCAGCCAGGGCCGCTGGCTCGTGCTGGCCACACCGACGCAGGCCGATGGGTCGTTCGTGCGCAAGCTGACCGCAGCCGCGCCCGACCTGCAGGTGTACACAGAGGGGCAGTGGAACCTTCGTCCCAGCTTCCTGCAGCCGTTCACGGCCGTCGTGAGCCTCGATCCGTCGGTGCCGGAGTCGCTGTTGCGCGATCTGGTCGTGCGGAACATGACGGTGGTGACGGTCGATTATCAGCCGAAGATCTTCTCGATGCACGCGGTGCTCGACGACTCGTTCGCCAATGCCGCCACGCTGTCGCGCACGCTGTTGATGGATGGCCACCGGGCGTTCATCGCGATCGAGGACAAGGACGACGCCTCGATCAGCAAGGCGCTGCGCACGACCGCCCAGCGCATCGCGCCCGAGGCGACGGTCGACAGCCTGAGCCCGAGCGAGGTCGGCTCGCTGGCCGGCGGCTCGTCGCTGGGGCCCGTCGCGATCGTCTGCGAATCGTGCGATCTCGCGACCGACCTGCGAGCCCGCCTGGGCGATCGCAGCGACATCACCGTCTTTGCCGTCGGCTGCACCGATGGCCAGCCCGCGGTCGCCGGTTGCTACACCAACGAGCGCAACAAGGTCGCCGCGATCGTGGCCACGCTGTCTGAGCCACCGGCCCGCCCGACCGCCGTCTGGCTGGCCGGGGAAGTGGTGACGCAGGTCGCGACGCAGAGCAGCCCGCGACCGGTCAGCACGATGAACCGCCAGAACGTCGCCATGGCGTCGTGATAAGTGCGGCGACTTGAGGCCGCATAGCATGAAACTATCGAAATAGGGGCAGGCCGTCGGGCCTGCCCTTCTTCGTTACCGATCCTCCCGGGGCGTTCGCTTTCTCCACCAGCCACCTCACCATTTCGCGCGACCGATCCGGCGCGACTACAATCGTCCCATGATCGTTCGCGACCTTGGACAGATGCCTTATCGTGATGCGTGGGCCGAGCAGCAGCGCGTGCACGAGGCGGTCGTGGGCGGGGCCGAGGAGCAGTTGCTGCTGGTCGAGCATCCACCCGTCGTCACGCTCGGGCGTCGGCCGGACGTGGTGCGGAACCTAATCTCCACGCCCGAACAACTGGCCGCGCGCGGGGTGGAACTTGTTGAAACCGACCGCGGGGGTGATGTCACGTTCCACGGGCCGGGGCAACTGGTGGCTTACCCGATCGTGCGACTGATCGACCATCAATTATCAGTCGGGGGCTACGTCCACCGGTTGGAGGACGCGATCGTGTCGGCCTTAGGTAACCTGGGCATTCCGGGCCATCGCGATGCGTGCGCGGTAGGGGTGTGGGTAAAGCCCACCGACGACCAGCCGGCCGCCAAAGTCGCCGCCATCGGCGTGCGCGTACGGCAGGGGGCCACGCTGCACGGGTTGGCGTTGAACGTGACTACCGATCTGGCGTTCTTCGACCTCATCATCCCCTGCGGATTGAAGAACCGGCCTGTAACCAGCATCCAGCGTCTGCTGTCGCCGCAGGAAGTCTCGATAACGCGAGTAAAGCGTGTGCTGGCGGACCGGTTGACCGCGGTGTTTCAAGGTACGCCGTCGGCGGTCGGATGACGCGCTGAGCCAGAGCATTGTCAGATAAGATGTAGCGTTTGGTCCCCTCTCCCGCGTACTCGCGGGGGAGGGTAAGGGAGGGGGGCCTTTGCGGCTATCGAGCGTTTTACCGTTCGGCCCCCTCCCCAGCCCTCCCCCGGAGTACCGGGAGAGGGAGCCAGAGGTCGCTTCGATCTTGATGATTCACGCATGGGCCGCGAACTGCTTATAGAGGTGGGCGTACTTGCCGCCTTTATCGACCAGTTCATCGTGCGTGCCGCGTTCGACGATGTGGCCGGCGTCGATCACGAGGATCTGGTCGGCGTTCATGATCGTGCTGAGGCGGTGGGCGACGATGAACGTCGTACGGCCGGTCAGCAGGCGTTCGAGCGAGGTCTGGATGATCGCCTCGGTGGTCGTGTCGACGGCGCTGGTCGCTTCGTCGAGCATGAAGATGCGCGGGTCGGCCAGGAAGGCGCGGGTGAAGCAGATCAGTTGCCGCTGACCCAGGCTCATGTTCGCGCCACGCTCGCCTACCTCGGTGTGGTAGCCGTCCTTCAGCAGGCCGATCGCGTCGTGCGTGCCCAGCGCGTTGGCGGCGGCGATTACGTCGTCCAATGTGGCTTCCGGGCGGGCGTACTTGATGTTGTCCAACACCGTGCCGGTGAACAGGTAGTTCACCTGCAGCACGAGGCCCATCTGCTTGTGCAGCGACTCGCCGGTGACGTAGCGGATGTCGTGACCGTCCACCAGCACGCGGCCGCTCTGCGATTGGTAGAAGCGCGCGATCAACGAGATGATGCTGCTCTTGCCACTGCCCGTTGCGCCCACGAGCGCGATCGTCTGACCCGGCTGCGCCTCGAATGACACGCCGTGCAGCACGGGGCGGTCGGCGTTGTAGCCGAAGACGACGTTCTCGAATCGCACGTGACCCGTGATCGGGGGGATGGGTTTGGCGTCCGTGGCGTCCTGCACTTCAGGCGTGGCGTCGAGCAGTGCGAAGACGCGCTCGGCGCCCGCCATCGACATCATCAGCTGGTTGTAGAAGTTCCCGAACGCGATGATCGGGTTCATGAAGTAATCCCAGTACAGGAATGCCGCCACCACCTTGCCCACGCTGCTGATGCGTCCGTCGACCACGAGGTACGCGCCGTACGCCAAGATCGTCACCTTGCCGATAAACCCCAGCAGCTGCAGCAGCGGCTGATAGACGCCGTTGATGCGGGCGGCGTGCATGTTGTTGGCAGTGTTCTCCTCCTGCAGACGGTTGAACTCGCCGACGTTGGCGTTCTGCCGGTTGAACGCGGTGACGACGCGGATACCGGTGATGTTCTCGGCAAGGTTGGCGCTGACGCGCGTGAACCCCTCGCGCACCTGTTGCCACATGTTGCCGCTCTTGCGCAGGTACATGCGGTTGGCGACGAATAGCACCGGGCCGATCCACGCGACCGCGAGAAACAACCGCCAGTCGGTCGAGATGAGAAAGCCCGCAGCAATCACCATCTGCAGCGTCCAGATCGTGACGTGGTGAATGCCCCAGACGTTCACCTCGCGCATGGCGTTGACGTCGCTCGTGCAACGGCTGATGACGCGGCCGAGCTTCGTCTTGTCGTAGAAGCTCATGCTGAGCCGCTGCAACTGCGCGAAGATCGCCCGGCGGGTGGCGAACTGCACGCGCTCGCCGGCGCCGGTCATGATCAGGATGACGAACCGCTGCATGATCAACGCCGCCGTCAGCACGACCGCCCAGAGCAGCACGACGTTCACGACGTGCCGCACCGATGGCACCTGCCCCTCCAACTGACCGCTCGCGTGATCGATGATGTGCTGCGTGAACAGCGGGCTAAGCATCTCCAGCGCGACCATCGCCATGCCCAGCAGCGTGCCACCGATGTAACGCCAGCGGAACGGCCAGAGGTTCTGGCCCATGCGGCGCAGCAGCGCCAAATCGATCTGCTTGTAACGTTGGTCTTCCGGCTCACCGGAGTCGGCCTGTGCGGACGCCGGCTTGGCTGCAGTGGTGGATGTGCGGGCGACTGTCGTCATGGATAACTGCCTTCGCGCGATCGAAGCGGACGCACCGTCGATTGCTACATGTCCTGGTGTCCCCGCCCGCCTTCGCGGGCGGCGGTGGTGACGGCGTTCACGGCGCGGTTGTCGCTCACGCGGCGCATGTGGGACGGGTTGTTGTCGTCGGTCCGGCTGTCGGGTTGCAGTTGGACGGCGGCGATCTCGCGGTAATGGCCGTCCTCGGCCATCAGCTCGTCGTGCGTGCCCATCTGGGTCACGCGGCCGCTCTCGAGCACAATCACGCGATCGGCGCGCTTGGCGGTCGACAGGCGGTGGGCGATCACGAACGTCGTGCGGCCGTACATCGCGAACTTCATGCCGCGGCGGATCAGGTCTTCGGTCTCCGGGTCCACGGCGGCGGTCGCGTCGTCCAGCACCAGGATGCGCGGGTTGGACAAGATCGCCCGCGCGATCGCCAGGCGCTGCCGTTGCCCACCCGACAGGCTGCTGCCGCGCTCGGCCAGCACGGTCTGGTACCCGTGGGGCATCTGCTCGATGAACTCGTGCGCCTGGGCTAACCGGGCCGCCGCCTCGACGGGGCCACCGCTCATGTGCGGGCGGCCGTAGGCGATGTTGGCCTCAACGGTGTCGCTGAACAGGTACGTCTCCTGGAACACGAACGCGACCTCGCTGCGCAGCTGGCTGAGCTCGCACTGCTTGATGTCCATGCCGTCGACGCGGATCGTGCCGTGCTGGGGGTCGTAGAAGCGGGCCAGCAGGTTCACGAGCGAGGTCTTGCCCGCGCCGGTCGGCCCGACGATCGCCACTACGCTGCCGCCGGGCACCTCGAAGTCCAGGTCGCGCAGGACCGGCTTGGCGGGGTCGTAGCCAAATGTGACGTTCTCGAAGCGCACGTGCCCCGGCCCCGGGGGCAGCGGGCAGCACTCGGGGTGCTCGACCACGGTCGGCGGCGCCATCAGGATCTCGTACAGGCGGCGCGCCGAAACGATGGCCGCCTGGTACTGCTCGTTGATCGCGCCAACCTGCTGTAACCGGCCCAGAATGACGCCCATGCTGGCGCCCAGGATCAGGAAGTCACCCGCGTTCAGCTTGCCCTTGATGATCAAGATGCCAGCGGCCAGGAACAGTGTGAGGTTGCTGGCGGTCGCGATGCCGCGCACGACGGGTGTGAAGTTCGCAAACAGCCTGATGCGGCTTTGCACGCGCCCGAAGAACGAGTCGAGGTTCTCACCGTACTTGGCGATCTCCTTCTCCTGCGTTGCGAACGCCTTCACAACGTGAACGCCAGCGATATTTTCAGTGATTAGCGAGACGTTGCGGTCCTCGGCTTCCATCACCGCCTGTCCGGCCGGCTGCGCCTTCTTGCCGAACCGCAAGATGTACCACGTCCAGATCGGCAGCGGCGCCAGCGCCAGCAGCGCCACCCAAGGCGACCGCGACAGCAGCAGGATGATGTTGCCCGTCACCATCATCACGATGTCCAAGCTGATCAGCAGCGCGGTCTGGAGGAACGCGCGAACGTTCTGCAAATCGGTCAGCGACCGGTTGATGAGCTGGCCGCTGGAGAGCGCATCGTGGAACTTGAATCCGACTCGCTGCACCTTGTCGTAGACGGCCTCTCGGAGGTAGTAGACCATCGTCATGCTCATCTTCATCTCGAAGGTGATGCGCAGGTAGCGCAACACGAGCAGGCCGAGGGTCAATCCGATCAGCAGCATCACGACCGACCGCAGCGCGACGATCTGCGGGTCATCCGAGGCCAGGAACGCCCAAAAGCTCTGGCCGGTCTGCGGCTTGGCCACCAGTTGCTGAATCCGGTCTACGATGCTGCCACTGACGCCGATCGACAGCACCTCGGCCGTGTTGCCGAGCACCACGAACGTACAGCAGAGGAACGCCAGCCCCTTCACCGGCGACAGGAAACGCAGCATCCACGAGAACAGCTGCCAGTTCGAGACCTTCTTGGCCTCGTACAGCAACACGTCCGGTGGCACCGACGGATCGGTGGCGCTGGCTTGGGATACAAAGGGTTGATTCGAAACAACTGCGGATTTGGTCGCCACGGTGCCTACGCCATCCTTGGGGAATGCGGGATACGCTACCTTGCTCACCCTCAACGTCAATAGCGAAAGCGAAAATGGAGTGAAGCGGACGCCTGTAGCGCGTCTGGACTTGGGTCTGATAACGGTAGACCTTGCCCGGACGTGAGGCGTCTTCAGCTTAGCTGAGCACGCCAAAGCAGTTGTGAGCACCCTTTGGAACTGGCTTGTACGAACACGTTTCCCTCGTCGTCCAACACGACCGCGCGACGTCGTACAACGCGCGCACGGATCAGTTCCCCCATCTTCCACGGCGCGGTCGGAAAAACGTCCGGATTTCCCCTCGCGCGCCCTTCCAATGCTCCGCACGAGCCCAATTTCAATCATATGTTTCGCGTGGGTGTGACGCGGGCGTGTCGCCAGTGTCGCGATGTCAGAAGTTTGAAGGAGTCGGAAGAACATGGGCGCGAAGCAGTACGTCGGTAGCGTGTTATCGGTCCGTAGCGAACGGGTGCAGTTGCTCGGTGGCCGCCGGTCGGTCGTCGAGGCGTTGGAGGGTCGCCAGCTGATGGCGGCGCAGATCACTGGAACGGTGTACGAGGACATGACCGGCAACGGCCTGACGCGCGACGACCGCCGGGCCTCGGCGATCACCGTCAACCTCTACCGTGACGCCGACAACAACGGCAAGCTGGACGCCAGCGATGGGGGCCCGATCGCCAGCGCGATCACCAAGCGCGGCAATTACCGCTTCAGCAGGCTGGAGATCGGCAACTACCTGGTCGAAGAGGTGCTGCCCGCAAACGCGGTGCGCACGGCGCCCACGACCGCCGCGGTGCGCGACGTGGACGTGCTGAAGAACAAGCGGTACGGCAAGGTCAACTTCGCGCACTACGTCGACCGGTTCGACGAGAACTCCGTGCAGAACGTCACCTACGTGATCAACGGCACCACGACCGTCACCTCGCTGGCGGGTCACGTGAAGCAGGGCGACACCGTCGAGGCGCGCTTCACGCTGACCTCGAAGCAGACCGTCTCGCTCGTGTCGTACAAGACGACCAGCCCGCTCGGCCAGCCGTTGAGCGACCAGTACATCTACGATAAGGCCAGCGCCACGCTGAAGCCCGGCACGTACAGCCTGAAGGTGAAGGTGCCCAACTGCTATTTCCAGGTCGACTTTACCGGTGGCCGGCCGATCGATCGCTTCGGGCACGCGTACAGCAACATCACGTACACGAAGCAGAGCCGCCTGATCGCTGCCGCCGTGGGTGGTGAGAACGCCAACCCGGCGGGCACGAACTGGCACACGCAAAAGCAGGACAAGGACGTCGTGAAGGGCAAGAACGCCAAGTGGAACGGCGTGTTCTACTTCTTCAAGGACCGCTTCGTCGCCAAATGGCGTTAACGCGACCTGGTTCGGAAACACCCACGCGCCCGGCGGGCATGCACCATGCATGCCCGCCTTTCTTTTGCGCGCGGGCCCGTGATACGGTTCGTGATTAAAACGCGCGCGACCATGTCATCCTGAGAGGGTGTTAAAGAACAGCGCCGCGTCCGCTCCGACCGTGGCATGGGCGTCTCGCCCATGCATGTTGACTGGATTGGGAGGCTTCATTTGTGGCCGCTGCGCCGATCGAGCCGCTGCAACCAATGCTGTCTTCCGGCATCACCACACGCATGGGCGAGACGCCCATGCCACGGTCGGACGGTCACTCGCCGCGGCTGGTCGATCTACAGTTCCATCAGGTCTTCCACGATCGCATCGGGCTGCATTTCCGGTGGTGCCCCGATCATGTCGCGGCGGCGCGTGACGCCGGTGAGCGTGAGGATCGTGCGCATGCCCATGGCCTTGCCGCCGGCGATGTCGGACTCGAGATTGTCACCGATCAGCACGCATTGGTCGGGCGCCACGCCCAGCCGCGCGCACAGCTCGTTGAAGAAGATCGGTTGCGGCTTGCCGGTAAAGGTGGGGACCGTGTTGGCGGCGTAGGCGAGGTAATGCGACAGCGCGCCGGCGCCGAACTCGATGCCGCGCGGGCTGGGGTAGACGCGGTCGGCGCAGATGCCGATCAGCCGCGCCTTTTTGCGCAGCAACTGCAACGCCACCCGGCGGCGGTCGTCGGTCGCGTAGACGTTCACGGGCGCGCCCACGATCACCGCGTCGCACGGTTCGCCTGCTGTCTGCACCCAGTGCACCAGGCCGTCCAGCATCTCGGCGATCCCCTCGGTGGCCAGGTTGTACACGCGCGGGCGGGGGCGGGCGGTGGGGGGCGCGTCGCCGGTGTCGTTACCGGTGCGCTGGCCCGTCTGCGTCAGCACGAAGTCGCACGCGGCGGCGGCGGCGGTGTAAATGTGGTCGGGCTCGATCTCGACACCCATGCGCGACAACCGTTCCACCAGCCGCACCGGGCTCGACGTGCTGTTGGTCAGGCAGGCGTACGGCCGTCCCTGCGATTGCAGCCGGCGGACGAGGGCGACCGCGCCCGGCAGCGCGTGGTCCTCGTGATACAGCGTCCCATCCAGGTCCAGCAGCACGGCGGCGTAGTTCGATAGGTCGGTCGGCACGCGGCGCAGTGTGACGCACGGCCCGTCGTCTGACAAGCCGCGCCCTCTGCAACCGTGCCACCGCCTTATCGGACGCGGCCACATCACGGTCGGTCGCGCAGGCGTCATGCGTGGCGCAGGCTGTACTGAGGAATCGACCGCCAACCTCTAATGTGCGCCGGCGGCTTTGCCGAAGGTGCGTAGGGGAGGCATCTTCAACGCATGAAACGACACGCAGCAACCAATCCTCGCAACCGCCGTCGACAGGGCGGCGTGCTGGTCTACTCGATCATCGCGATGACCGTGTTCATCGGCTTCGTGTCGTTCGCGCTCGACTGGGGGCGCGTGCAGTTGTCCAAGACCGAGCTTTCCACCGCCACCGACGCCGCGGCGATGGCCGGTGCCTCGTACACGCACAAGGGGACGTACTACGCCCGCATGCACGCCAAGGACACCGCGCTGAAGAACCGGATCGGTGGCAAGGAGCTGACGCTGCTCGATGCCGACGTGCTCATCGGCCGCTGGGACACCGCCACGCGCACGTTCGAGACCCCGTCGAACGATCCCAATGCCGTCCGCGTGACCGGCTACCTCACGCAGGAGCGCGGCAGCGCGATCCCGCTGACGTTCGCCGGCGCGGTGTCGTCCCACACGTCGGCCGAGGCGCGCGAGATCGCGACGGCGGTGTATGTGGGCAGTCCGCAGATCACCCGCAAGGTGCGGGCGACCGCCAACCCGTTCCTGGCCGGCATGGGCCCCGGTTCGATCGCCAGCCACATCAACCCGCACCACAACCCCGACTACGGTGGCGACGAGTACGCCGAGAACCCCGCGGATCGAAAGGCCTCACCGCAACGGATCCCGGCGGCCTCGAAGATGAACTTCACGTTTGGCGCCATCACCGGCACCGCCAACCACGACCCGAACGACACGCGCTTCCAGCCCGACGGCAAGTTTTCCGACATTGGGCACAACAACACGACGACGAGCGACAGCAACTCGAAGACCAATCAGTTCTATCACGAGAACAACATCCACGACATGATCGCGCCGATCAACGCGCTCGTCGGCGTCTTCCTGAACGACGACAAGCCCACCGACTCGGCTCTGCCCGTGATCAGCGAGGACGACAAGAAGAAGGCGCCGACCGACTACTCGACGCCCGAGGCCCGCAACCGGTTGACCTACGAGCCGAAGCTGAAGCAGATCTTCTTCATCGGTGACGGCCTGACCGACAACGGTGTGCGGCAGACGTTCGTGGCGCCCGAAGGCGCAACGCGGCTGTATCTGGCGACGTGGGACTTCTACGAGTGGAACAACAACGGCGGCGAGCGTGAGGTTGAGATCAACCCCACGGGCCGCGTCTACCTGGTCGAATGAACATGAGCCTGCAAGCCTCACATCGCCGGGGTGGCGTACTGGTCTACGTGGTCGTCGCGATCACGTCGATGATGGCGTTCGCATCGCTGGCGATCGACTGGGGCCGCGTGCAGCTGGTGAAGACCGAACTCCAGCGCGCCGCCGACGCCGCCGCGCGGTACGGGGCCAGCGGGCTGGCGACCAGCAGTGCGACGGCGGTCCAGAACGCGATCCTCGCCGCCGCCGACAACACCGCCGATGGATCGTCGGTGGTGCTGACCAGCGCTGACGTCATGGTGGGCAACTGGAACACGACGACGCGCGTCTTCACCGCCAATGGCTCGCCGCGAAATGCCGTACAGGTGACCGCACGTCGCACGCAAGCGCGGGGCACGGCCGTCAAGTTGACCTGGACGGGCACGGTGCCCGGTGCCCCTTCCTCGGTGAACGTCGGCGCCACGGCCACCGCGTACGCCGAGGGCTCCGTCTTCAAGGGCTTCATTGGCCTGAGCAGCTTCGTCGCGAAGAACAACTCCGTGGGTGTCAGTTATCGATCCAGTTCGAACGTTGATCCGAACCCGGGCAACGCCTCGACGCGCGGCATGTTTGGCACCAACGGGGTGATGGACGGCAAGAACAACGGCAAAGTGTTCGGAGACCTATATCTGGGCCCCGCAGGCTCCAACGATGGAATAAGCGTCACCGGCTCCATCCGGAGCATGAGCAGCGCGATCCCCGAGCCCGTCCTGCCCGCCTGGAACCCCGGCACGAATCCGAACTCGATCCCACAGGCCTATAGCGCTGGCACGGCCCAGTTGGCGGGCGGAACGTACTGGTTCTCCAGCCTGAGGGTTACGGGAGCGCTGTCGTTCAGCGGTCCGACCACGCTGTACGTCAACGGCAACGTGGACTTGAGCGGCAGCCTTCTGGCGCACAACTCGATCCCCTCGAACCTGCGCATCTACGTGCTCGGCTCCGGCCGAACCTTCGGTGACGACTCGTCGAACGACGTGGAGATCTGCGCTCAGGTGCTGGCGCCGGGCGCCGCGCTGGAGGCCAAGAACAACATGAAATTCCGCGGGCGCGGCATCTTCCGCTCGATCGAGACGAAGAACAACGCCGAGTACTACTACGACGAGGACGACGGCCCGGCCGGCCCGTCCTCGTCGATCTCCCTCGTGAAGTGATCGGTCGGCGTCAGCACACTTACGGCTCGTGCGCGCACGGTCCGCCGATCCAATCCCAATCGTTCACCCGCGGCCTCGTATGAACCGGTGAGGCGATAGAGGTGGGCGCAGTACCGCGACAGCAGCTGGTCGGCCGTCAATGAACCGGCGGCGATGGCGCTTGCGAGGTCGTCGCCATGGGCGACGCTGGGCAGGGAAGTGGGGCGGTAATCGCCGCGCACCAGCACGTTACGCACGCACTGTTCCAGTTCGCGAAAGTTGCCCGGCCAGGGGTAGTCGCGGCCGAGGTTGCGCTTGATGCTCGCCATCGTCTCGTCCGCCAGCGTGTCGGCTTCGGCTGGTAGCAGGCGCTGGGCGATGAACTCGATCAGCGTGCGCAGCTCGCTTGCCGAGTCGCCCAACTGTTCGCGCAGCGACGGCGTCGTGATGATGTCGCTGCACAGGCGATAATAGAAGTCGCGCCGGAAACCGCCCGCCTGCATCTCCGCCGCCAGGTCGCGGTTGGTCGCCGCGATGATCTTCCCGCGAAACGCGATCGTCTTCGTCTCGCCCAGCCGTTGGAACGTGCGCGTCTGCAGCACGCGCAGTAGCTTTACCTGAATCGACGGGTCCAACTCGCCAATCTCATCCAGAAACACCGTACCCAATGGCGGGCACGTTTGCAGCCAACCCATGCGGTCGTCGATGGCGCCGGTAAAAGCGCCCCGGCGATGGCCGAACAGTTCCGACTCCACAAGCGTGGGCGACAACGCCGACAGGTTCAGCGGGTAAAAGGAGCCGGCGAAGTCCTCAGTGAACGTTTTCGACTTAGCATCAAACGGGATGTACCGCGATGCGCCGATCGCGCGGGCCACCAGTTCCTTGCCGGTGCCGCTGGGCCCTACGATGAGGGTGGTGAAGTCCCCGGTCTTGTCGAACAGCGACCGCCGATAGCGGCGCATGTCGTGCGTGAAGATCGACTGCCAAATGCCGGCCCGCAACCGCGCCGCCGGCATCGACGTGCCCACGATCGAGTTGAAGATCTGGTCAAACGCCCGGCGGATCTGAAAGAAGCAGGCCAGCATGTGGGCCGGGCAGGGCGCCTCGCGCCGCAGCAGCTTGCCGTCTCGGAAGAAGTGGCGCACCTCGTCGCGCAGCGCTTCAAAGATGCCGACGAGCCCGCGCATGGGCTTGGCGGCGCGGGCATCGTTGATGGCCGTCTCCAGCGATTCGTTGTGACGGTAGTAGAGCGCGTAGAGCACGAGGTCTTCGTAGAGCTGTCCCTCTTCCCCCGTTGGCCGCACCCCGGCGACCAGCTCGCTGCGAAGCGACTCGCACTGCCGTTCGATGACGTCCTTCAACGCCTCGATGTTCGCCCGCTGCCTTAACCCCGCCGCCGACACGTTCCAAACCGCGCCGCGCTCACTGAACGAGTCGCCGAGCACCTGCCGTTCCGCGGCGATGCGCTCGGGCAGAAACGGGTTGCAGTAGACCATCTGCGAAATCGCCTCGATCTGCGGACGGGCGGTAGGGGAGATAAGGGGCATACATTGAATGTACATACCTTGTGCATTGAATGCGCATCATTCTTCCGATCTGTTCGCGATGATCTAATCGTAATATTTCATAAGTCTTTTGTATGGGACCTCTTGAGATTGATCTTCGTCTCGCGGCACACCCATCGCTTAAGGGTCTTCCATGAACACGCTCAACACTCAACGTCGTTTGATTTCGGTCCTGTCGATCGTGGCCGCGATTGCGGTCGCGAGCGGGTGCGATCAGCCGAACCGCCGGGCGGCGCGCGTCCCCGGTGCCGTCGTCCAAGGGGGGGCGGTTCGGTTGGTCGTGCCCCCCATGTCGTCGGTCGGACCGAGCGTCCAGATGAAAGCCCACAATCCGGCGGAGCACGCTCAGTACCAGGCGTACCTGGCGTCGCGGTAAGGCCAGGGTCGTTCTCCCCATTTGCCCCGGGTTTGACCGTGGGTGTTCCTTCGACCGACGCAAGACACACGGGCAAGCCCGGGGCTATGTGAAGCGCCAATTCCATTACTCGACCTCTTTCTCGACATCACCCATTTGCGAGGTGCAACATGAGCAGTCTTAAAACCCGCGTCCGTCCCATCCTCATCGCAACCGCCCTAACCACGACCGCTATGTCGATCGGATGCGCCAGTACGGGGCTGTCGTCCCGCGAGGTGCCGGGGCAGTCGCAGTCGACGTACATCCGTGCCCTCTACGATGCGCCGCTGCCCACCGGCCATGCCGGTGCCGATAGCCACGCCACAGCGCCCGCGGCGCCGCGACCCTTCCAAGGGCCGGCCAAGCTGGCGGTGGCGCAGGTGGGCGAGGTGGCGCCACCCGAGCCGCTGTTGAAGGGCCTGCGGGGCCATCCCCAGCAGTTCTCGCGCGTCGAGCCCGTGCCGGCGTTGCCTGAAGGGTACGAGTACTCCCGCGGCGGTCCGGTGCGCCCCACGGCGACCGATCACGCCCGCCGGCACATCGACACGCTCTGCGACATTGCCATTAGCATGAACATGGACTACCTGCTGCTGGTCGGCGGCACGATCGACCATGACACCAACGCCACGCCGTTGTCGATCCTGAACCTGACGATCATCGGCGCCTTCGTCATTCCCAGCGACCAGACCCGCGCCCACGTGAAGGCGACCGGCGCCCTGATCGACCTGAAGACCCGCCAGGTCGTCTCGATCAGCTCCGCCGAGGTAAAGGGCGACCACCTCACGCCCGCCGTTTCGACCAACGCCGAACGCGTCCCACTCTTCAAACGCCTCGGCGACAAGGCCGCCGCCCAGCTGGCCGAGCAGGTTGCCGCCGACTGCCAAACGGACCACCGGGAGCCGGTCGTGCTGGGACCGAAGGGCGAGTGACGTCGCCGGGCGATGGCCTCAAGTCTGGGGCCCGCTGCGTCCGATAACAATTTTGAGATGCTCGACCGACTGATCCATGCGCTGGCCTCGTCGAAGAACGGGGCCGCCGACGACGTGCTGCTGGAAGCGTTGCGCCTTGGCGTCGATCGGGAGAAGGCGGTCGCGATGGGGGGGCTGCTGAAGCGCGGCACCAACCGCGGGCTGGGGGGCATCATCTCGCAGTACGAGGCGCTGCCGGGCGAGTTGCAGGAACTGGTGATCGCCGAGATCAAGGTGTTTCACAGCGCGCTACGTGAGAGCGCCCGCGGCACGCAGGTGGGGCGGCGGTTGTCGGCGCTGCGGTTGATCGCCCAGGGGCGACAGGGAAAGCTGGCATACGTGCTGTCCGAACATCTGCACGACCCCGACGAGGCCGTCAGCAAGGCCGCGTGCGACGCGATGGCGGCGCTGGCGCGGTGGGCTGCGGGTGAGGTGAAGCGCCTGCAGGCCAGCACCGAGATCCGCATCGATTCGGCCGGTGAAAAGCTGCTGCCACCCGACCCGGCCCAGTTCACCGCTGACTACAAGAAACTCATCGAACAGCGCGGCGAAATCGAAGCCGCGGTCGCCCGGGCGATCGACATCCATCGCGGGCGCCACGGGTCGGAGCTGTTGCGCGCCGCGGTGCTGCTGGCCGACAATCCTCAGAGCAAGACGTTCGAGATCCTGCGCCTCACCAAGCATGGCGGGCAATCCCCCATGGTCCGCCGGCTGCAACAGGCGCCGGCCAGCGAGCACGTGCCCGCCTTCCTGCTGGCCGCCAGCGCCGGTGGGCTGCGGACGCACTTCGGCAACATCTTTTCGAACATCGACGAGTCGCCCGTGCTCGATGCGCTGCTGCGCAAGACGCACTGGTTGAAGGACCACGCGCTGCAGGCCTGCGTCCACCAGGTCACGCGCGGCGTGTGGTGGGACGACGCCACGCTGCTGAAGGACGCCAACCGCCGAAGCGCAAGTGAATCGGTGCGCATCGCCGAGTGGTTGAGCGCATCAGGCATGCACGACGCGTTGCAGGACGAACGGCTGGAACGGCTGGCCGACATCTCCCGCGACGACGTCTCCGCCCGGCTGCGGTTGCTACGCATCGCGATGCGGCGCAAGCGCGGCGCCTCGGTGCGGCTGCTGACGAAGCTCATCGGTGATTCGGACGAACGCATCGCCCGCATGGCGGCGCGGGAGATCGTCCGGCGGCGCCCGGTGGACTACGAGAACATCCTGCTGCAGCGCGTCAGCACCACGTCGCCCAGCGTTCGGCGCATCATCACTCGCGCGATCGGGCAGGTGGGGTTCGAGCACTTCTGGAACCGCTTCGACCGCCTGCCGCGTCCCACGCGCCGCCAGGCCGGCCGGGCGATGCTGAAGATCATGCCCGACGCCATCGCACGGCTCGCGCGCAAGTTGGAGGCCGGCCCGCTCGAACAGAAGGTGAAGGCGATGCAGATCGCCGGCGAGCTGGAGCTGGGCGAGCCGCTTCGCATGCCGATCATGCGGTTGTGCGTCGATGCCAACCCGCGCCTGCGCAGCAAGGCGGTCAGCGTGATCACCTCGGCCACCACCGCACTGCCGGCGGCGCTGATCGACCGGTTGCTGAACGACATGGACGGCCGGGTGCGCGCCAACACGATCGAACTACTGGCCGTCAGCCGCCGCACGGAATTCCTGCCAATCCTGATGCAACGCGCCCGGGCCACCAGCCCCCGCGAGCGCGCCAACGCGATCAAGGCGCTGCACACGTTGCGCGTCGCCTCGGCGGTGGCGCAACTGCAGGCCATGCTGCGCGACGACCGCAGCGAACACCGCATCTCGGGCATGTGGGCGCTGCGATCGATGGGCCTGTGGCAACTGCTGAGCGAGGTCGGCCGCTTGGCCAAGTCCGACCCGAACGTGCGCGTGCGCCGCTACGCCATCACGATCCTGCGCGCCGCGGCCGAGCTGGCGGCGCAACAGAAAGTGGCCAAGGCGGGGTAAGTTGAAGGCGGAAGTAGATGCAGGAAGGAAACAACATGACCACGCGTTTCACGTGCATCGGTTCGATCGTTGCCCTGCTGTCGCCGGCGCCGCTTCTGGCGCAGGTGAAGCAGGAGGACGTCTTCCGAAGCATCAACGACAGCATGACCAGTCAGGGCTCCAACGGCAGCTCGATCCTGCTATTGGTCGGTGGCGGTGTCGGCGTCCTGCTGCTGCTGGCGTTTCTGAGTCGCCGCGGTGAGAACGCGCCGGCCGTTCGCTCGGTCAACCACGCCGGCAAGCTGCTGCGCGAGGTGCGCAAGCAGATCGGCCTGAAGCCCGTCGAACTGAAGCAACTGAAGCTGGTCGCCGACCAACTATCGAGCCACGACGGCGAGCCCGTCAGTCCACTGACGCTGATCGTCTGCCCGTCGGTGTTGGTGAAGGCCATCCAGAACGAGAACCTGAAGATCGACCGGGCCGTGCTGAGCGGCCTGGTGAAGCGCATCAAGGTCGGCTAATTCCCCGCCGCCCCGCGTCCACTGTCCTCTCTTCTGTAGGACAGGCATTCCTGCCTGTCTCTCCCCCCGTATTCATTCTTCGGTCTTCTGTGGCAAAGGCATTCTTGCCTGCGTCTCTTATTTGGTGGGACAGACATTCTTATCTGCCACGCAGCGCTAGCTGAGATGGCGAAGAGGCAGAGACGCGAAGGCGCGAAGGACGCGAAGGCGGACGCGAAGAAATGCGGGTGGTGTTGCGCCAACCCCGCGTCTTCTGCGCAGCGCGGGCGTAGAGATGGATAGCGTGCTCTTTGACAACTGAATAGCCGGCATCGTGGACATCCGCGTTCGCGTCGCGACCTACCGATGTTGCACAATGGTGCAAAATGGTGCACGGATTCGCGTTTTGCCTTACCCAGACCGCCGCCGCGAAGCGCACCTTCTTCTTCTTCGCGCTCCTTCGCGTCCGCCCTTCGCGTGCTTCGCGTTCGTATTTGCTTTCGTGGAGGCGCAATAGAGACGACGGAAAAGAGACACAGGCAAGAATGCCTATGCCACAGTCAAGAGAATACGGGGGGAAACCGGACGGGGGGAGAGACAGGCAGGAATGCCTGTCCTACAGAAGAGAGGGGGAGTGGCGGGGCGACTGTCGCTGGGGAGCGTGGGGTTCTAAGATGTAGCGGGTAACAATGAACGTGCCGCTGCGGAACAACTTCCCTCGTCAGGCCATCCTGCGTGGCGTTGGCACGTTTGGCGCCATCATGGACCAGCGCGTGCGCGACACGCGCGGGCCGTTGGTGTTTCACACGGTGCCCGCGGCGGTGGGGGCGCAGTCGCGGCTGGGCATCAGCATCGGGCGGCGGGTGGGGAACGCGGTTGCCCGCAATCGCATAAAGCGCCTGTTGCGCGAGTCGTTCCGACTGGCGCGCAACGATTGGCCGGCGGCGTACGATGTTGTCGTCGTCGTGCGGCCGCACAAGCCGTTGGCGTTGATCGATTACCAACAACACCTGTCGGCCGGCATCGCCAAGATTCACAAGGTGTGGACATCTCGATCGAAGGCGCCAAGTTGAGTTGGCTGCTCATCCAACTCGTGCTGGTCTACCGGGCGACGCTGGCGCGGTTCATGGGCGGGCATTGCCGGTTTCACCCGTCGTGCAGCCAGTACGCGATCGACGCGATCCAGAAGCACGGCCCCTGGCGCGGGGCGTGGCGGGCAACCAAGCGCATCAGCCGTTGTCATCCGTGGGGCGGGTCAGGTTATGATCCGGCATGATCTCACGGAAGCACGTCGGGCGCTGGGTCGCACTCATGGTCCTGTCGGCGTTCGTCATTGGGTGCGGTAGCGCCGGCCCGAAAGACTACGTGCCGACCGCAGAGCGATTCGCGCTGGAAGGGGACAAGGTCGAACCGAAGAACCCGGCCGAGCTGACGGTCTGCACGTTCAACCTGAGCGAGATGAAGACGCCGCAGTTGCTGGCCGAGGACGTACGGCTGATGCCGACGGTCGACGTCTGGATTTTGCAGGAAGTGCCACTGCCCCCACCCGGCGAGCCGCTTCAACCGACGATCGACAAGCTGCGGGCGCTACTGCCGGTCGGTGAATGGCACGGCGTGGTCGCGCGCATGAACCCGGCCGACGACAAGAAGCAGCTCGGCTGGGAAGGCCAGGCAACGCTCAGCCGGTTCCCGATCGGTGAGGCGCAGCTGTGGCGGCTGGAGGCGTCGGGCCCGAAGCGCCGGCGGGCGCTGGTGGCGCCGGTCGAGTCGCCGGTGGGGTCGCTTCAGGTCGTGAATACCGATCACGAGGTAAGCTTCCTCGATCCCGGTGATGGCAGCAGCAAGCAGGTCAGCGGGCTCATCTCGCAACTGCGCCGCAGTGGCGATGGACCGGCGGTGGTTGGCGGCGACTTCAACTCGGCGGGCAACGCGTTCCGCATGCGAACGAGCGCCAAGGACGTCGACCGCATCATCAACGCCATGGCCGGCGCCGATTTCGTGCCACTGCCCGATCGCCCGGCTGCCGAGGCGGCGCCCACCTACAAGTTCTGGTTCGCCGGGGTGCAGTTGGATCACCTGTTCAGCCGCGGCCTGGAATGCGTGGAGTGGGACTCGCCGGTCACGTCCGGTTCGAAGCACCGGGCGGTCTGGGCCAAGTACAAGCTGGCGCCGAAGAAGGAGTAGCGGGTGCGCGGGTGAGACAGGGGGCCCGCGCCGCCCTACAATCGATGTTATGTCTCCCGTTCGCGCGTACTTCGCCAACATCTTCGACACGGTCAGCTCGATCGTCACGGGGCTCCGCATCACGCTGAAGTATTGCGTGCAGCGGACGGTCACGGTGCAGTATCCCGAGCGCAAGCTGTCGTTCGCGCCGCGCTACCGCGGCATTCATGAGTTCGAGGCCGAGAAGTGCATCGCCTGCGACATGTGCGCCAAGGCGTGCCCGGTCGACTGCATCTACATCGACAAGTCCGGCCCGCGGCGCATCGACAAGAACACCGGCATCATCGACGAGAACGACCCGAAGAACGGCAAGCTGATCCGGTTCGCGATCGACTACAGCAAGTGCCTGTTCTGCGCCCTTTGCACCGAACCGTGCCCGACGCTCTGCATTCACATGGGCAAGCTGCACGACCTGTCGGGCTACAGCCGCGACGACGTGGTGGTTGAGTTCGCCGAGTTGGCCAAGCAGGGCCAGCGGACGCCGTTGCCACTGTGGATGGAGCGTAACAAGGACAGCATCGGCTGGGTGAAGGACGAGCACGACCGCGTGAAAGCCGGCCGGCTCGCGACGACGGCGGCGGATATCCCGGTGATTAAATAACGCCGTAGGTACTACGGTCCCTCACCAATGTTCCCATGGGAGAGGCTTGGTGAGGGAGATTTCGGTTTGCCCGCTGGTTGATGAAGCCCCGCGTGCGACTGCCGCGCCAGTTGTCATCCCGATGGGAGCTTTGGCGACCTGAGGGATCTCGACTGACTGACGATACGGGCCATGGGAGATTCCTCAGGTCGGCAAGCCTCCGCTCGTGATGCCGATTTGCGTGAGGCACCAAGGTCTTTTGCTGTCATCACGCGCGCGTGTTCGAGACGGGGCAAGCTCATCTACCGAAGGCAACTCTGCCCTTTGCCTTCCAGAGTCTTTTGTAGTCCAATTTCCGCCCCATGGTAGACCTGCGTGACATTCCGCCACAGAAGTTTCCCCGTCACATCGCGATCATAATGGATGGCAATGGCCGCTGGGCGGTGAATCGGGGGCTGGAGCGGGTGCGCGGGCACGAGCGGGGGGCCAACGTCGTCGTCGACATCGTCAATGAGTGCGCCGACCTGCGCAAGTCGCACGGCGGGCCGGACTTCCTCACGCTCTACTCGTTCAGCCTGGAAAACTGGAAGCGTCCCATGGAGGAAGTGGCGTTCCTCATGCAGATGTACATCGATTACCTCCGCCAACAGCGGCCGATCATGATGCGCAACAACGTGCGCTTCCAGCAGATCGGCCGGCTCGACCAGTTGCCTGACCCGGTGCTGGACGAGATGAACATCACGCTGGAAGAGACGAAGAACAACACTGGGCTAACGCTGGTGCTGGCGCTGAACTACGGCAGCCGGGCCGAGATCACCGACGCGGTGCGCGCGATCGCGGAGAAGGTGGCGCAGGGGCAGATCGATCCGCGGGACGTGTCGGAGCAGATGATCGCCCAGCACCTGTACACCGCCCACATGCCCGACCCGGACCTGCTGATCCGCACCGCCGGTGAGATGCGCGTCAGCAACTACTTGCTCTGGCAGATCAGCTACGCCGAGCTATACGTCAGCGACGTACTTTGGCCTGATTTCGCGGCGCCGGACCTGCACAAGGCAATCGCGTCGTTCGCGAAGCGCAATCGGCGGTTTGGCGCGCTGGATCACACCAATACGCTGCGATCCATCTGATCGCTGGTCCGGAGAAGATGTTCCATCGCGCCGGCCCTCGCCGAGGGGGAGGGCGTGCGGTGAGGGAGACGGGGGATAGACAGGCAAAAATGCCTGTCCTCCAGAAGAGCGGCGACGCCGAGCGGCTTACGCCGCGGGATCACTTGTCCTTCGGCGCCTGGTACTTCCAGTAGTATCCCACGTGATCGCCGCCCGGCAGGGGGATTTCGATGTCTTCCAGCAGCGGCTTGCCCGCCGAGGTGTTCTGGCGTTGGGCGAAGGCAACGACCTGTCCACCAATGCTGCGGAAGCCGAAGCGGGCGCGGCGCACGAGCGTGATGCGATAGATCGGGTTCGGCGTGTCGGCGGCGTACAGCAGGTACTGGCCGGGTTCGTCGGCGGTGGCGGCGAGGGGGAGCGGGCGGTTGGGCTCGAACCGCGACAGGACGCGATCTTCCTTAGCGCAACCGGCGACCGCCAGGAACAAAACCAACGCTGAAGCGATCGATGCAATTCGCATGGGACAAGGTCTCCTGTATACCAGCGGACTCTAGCCTGAGCCGCGCGGGCTGGCAACTTACACAATCGTCATCGCCATTGCGCGCCTGACAGCGCAACGGCGGAAAGTTGCCCGCCGCGCACCCACGGGGTATAGACGCGAACACAAGATGGAAGCCTCACTCCGCAATCGCCTGACGTTCGGTCCGCTGATGCTGCTCGGCCTGTTCGTGCTGCTCGGCCTCGACTACGCCGCCCAAGCCTGGCCTGCGCTACACGTGCCGACCCCGCGCGGCGACGTCGCGCTGCGCGGGGTCGGGTTGCTCGTCCTGCTCATCCTCGTCCTGCCCATCGCCGTCCGTGAACTGGCGACCCTGTTTGCGGCCGAGCAGGTGAAACCGTATCGACTCATTGCAGCGGTGGGGTCGGGGGCGCTGGTCCTGCACGCGTTCATGACGCAGTTCGCCAGCTTCCGCGTCATCTCGACCAGCGTGCTGGCGTTCATCATCGTTGGCGTCATGCTGCTAGCTGCCCTTCGGCGGGCGTGGGGGCAGCAGACGAGCGAGGCGATCCACCACATGGCCGGCACCGTGCTGGCGACGATGTACCTCGGTGGGCTGGCATGGTTCATCCTGGCGCTGCGCGTGAAGCAGTCGCCGCACTTTACGGGAACGACGATCACCATCCTGATGATGCTGCTGGTCGTGAAGTTCACCGACATCGGCGCCTACTTCGGTGGGCGCGCGTTCGGCAAACATAAGCTGATTCCCTGGCTGAGCCCCGGCAAGACGTGGGAAGGCCTGTTCTTCGGCGTCCTGACCGCCGCGGCGATCGGGGCGGCGTGCGCGCCGTTCATCGAAGCGGAAACCAGCTATGCGTTGCCCTGGTGGAAGGGGGCCATCTTCGGTGGCGTGATCGGCGGCATCGGCCAGCTCGGTGACCTGCTGGAAAGCATGATGAAGCGCGACGCCGAGGTGAAGGACAGCGGCCGGCTCGTCCCCGGCTTCGGTGGCATCCTCGACATCATCGACAGCCCACTTCTGGCCGCCCCGTTCGCCTACCTGTTGTTCAGCGTGTTCTAAGCGACGCCCCCAAGCCCAAACCCGTAGTGGCGACGCCTGCGTCGCGGTGCGGCGCAGCCGCAATCGCAAGGGCGACACTTGCGTCGCCCTTCTTACATGCGCAAGGAACGGAAGAGGGCGACACAGGTGTCGCCCCTACGGGATTCGATGCTGCGCATCGACCGTGACGCAGGCGTCGCCATTACGGGCTTTTGGGGCAGGAAACGAGGTTCCCGCGGCCTCGCACGTCCGATAACGAATCCGGGCAGATTCCGTAGATCCTCCCGCACGAAACAATCCGACTAATCCACTAATGCGGCACCGTTCCGCTTCCGATGAGATCAGTGCAATCGGGTCCCCATTCGTGGGCGTTGCCAGACGCAACGCGGTGGGATCATGACCAGCTCGGCCGTGTTGGCAGGGCTGCGGTGTCCAAGGGAGGACGCTTGCCTGTGTCCAAGGCGCCAACGAGCGACCTGGCGCGGAACGTGGGTCGCCTGTATTGGGAGAGTGTCATGAAGAAGGCTCTGAAGAAGTTGGCGTCGAACCTGATCAAGGACGAGCAGGGTGGCGAGGTGCTGGAATACGCACTGATCGCCGGCCTGATCGTCGTCGCCTCGATTGCCGCCATCGCGGCCGTCGGTGGCAAGGTCGTCGGCAAGTGGCAGTCGCTGCAGAACAACAGCAGCTGGTAAGCCCGCCGCCACCGCGCGACGCGTCATGATGTTCAGCGTCGCGCAACTGATTTACCGGAACACCGGGGGCCGTCCTTCAGATTGGGGCCGGCCCCCGATCCTTCCCTTAACCGGGCAGGACCGGTTTTCCCCAGTCGATTCAACGTTATGCGCCTGACGCTACTACCATTCGTCCCGATGTTCGCCGTGCTGATTTGGGCGGCGATCGAGGACGTGCGCACGCGGCGCATCCGCAACACGCTCACGCTCACGCTGGCGCTGGCCGGCATCGCCCAGAGCTTCTGGATGGTCGGCACGGTATCGCCGGTGGGTTCGATCCTCGGGTTGCTGGTCGGCTTTTCGCTCGGCCTGTCGCTGTTCCTGCTTGGTGGGATGGGCGGTGGGGACGTGAAGCTGCTGGCGGCGGTGGGGGCCTGGATGGGCCCGTGGGGCGTGCTGTACACGATGGTGGGTGCGGCGATCGTCGCGCTGGTCATCGTGCTGTTCAACGCGACGCGCGACGGCCAACTGGCCAGCCTGTTCCGCAGTGCCGCGGTGCTGGTGTCCCGATCGATCTACGCCCGTCCGACCAACCCTCGGCAGGCCTTTGAGGTGGGGATGGCGCACGTCAGCGTCGGTCGTCCGTTGCCGTACGCGGTGCCCGTGTTGGCCGCGTCGCTCGCCGTGGCCATCATCGGAGTGTAAAAATGAAGAACTGCTCTACCCGATTCCTCGTCACCCGCCCGCTCGCGGCCCGCGGTCGCACGCGCGGTGGGGCGGCGGTGCTGGAGATGACGCTCGTCCTGTTCCTGCTGCTAACGTTGACGTTCGGCACGATCGAGTTCGGCGACGCGTTCTTCAAGAAGAACACGCTGCAGGGCGCCGCCCGGGAAGGGGCGCGCGAGGCGATCATCGCCGGCTCGTCGAAGTCCAGCACAGAGGCCGCCATCGCTGCCGTGCTTCAGCAGGCCGCCAACCTCAAACCGAGTCAGTACACGGTCACCATCATCGATCACGACAGCAAGGTCCCGATCGACTTTGCGACGGTCCCCGCAGGCAGGCCCATCCGGGTGACGGTTGAAGCTAATTGGGGCACCATCGGCCTGCGCCCGATGGGGTTGATGGATGCCACTAAAACCATCAGTGGTACCGCCGTGATGCGCCGCGAAGGCTAAGGGGCGCGCCGCCGAAGCCAATCCCAACGAAGATCTCGAACGCGGGTGGTTCGTCCACCCGCGACCTGTTCTGAAAGACACGCATGGTCCGCGCGCGCGGACCGTTGGGGCCACGCTGGGGTGGAAGGTGCGCGCCGATCGTGCGTGGTCATCGCAAGACATCGAATAAATCTGACCTGATTACCTAAACCGACTGTACCGGTTGGACGACTAATGTGCGGGGCGACGTCCCCACTTGGAGAAACGCAGATGAACATCAAGACAATCGTGCCGCTCGCAGCGGCTGTGGTGCTGGGCCTGATCGCGGCGATGATCGCCAAGTCCAGCATGAGCAAGCCCGGTCCGGATGCCAGCGCCCAAGCGAAGACGACGATCGTCACGCTGAAGCGCGACCTGACGGCCGGTCAGGAGATCGCGATGGAGGACGTGACCGCGACGTCGCTGAGCAGCCCGGTCGCGCCGCCCGGGACGTTCGTGGACGTCACTGAGGTGATCGGCCGCGTCACGATCGCGCCCATGGTCGTCGGCCAGCCGGTCCTGTCGCCACTGCTGGCGCCCAAGGGCGCGGTGGGCGGGCTGCAGGCCCTGGTGCCCATGGGCATGCGTGCGATCACGATCGACGTGACGGAGACGACCGGCGTGGGCGGGCTGATCGTGCCCGGCTGCCTGGTCGACGTGCTGATCACGCTCAACGGTGACGCCAGCGGCGGCCCGCTGACCAAGACGCTCGTGCAGGGCGTGAAGGTGCAGGCGGTCGGCCAGCGCATGGGCCCCGCGCCCAAGGATGCGCCCGCCGACGCGTTCCGCAGCGCCACGCTGCTGGTGACGCCGACGCAGGCCGAGACGATCGAACTGGCCAGCACCGCCGGCCGGCCGCGCCTCGTGCTCCGCAGCAACAACGACACCGCCGACTCGAACACGTCCGGCGTCACGCTGACCGAGCTGCGCGGCACGCGTCGCTCGAACACCGACGACGTGGCCGTCACGCAGCAGGTGATGAACACCGCGCCCAGCACGCAGCCGGTCGCGGTCGCGCCGGTCGAGGCCGTGGCCCCGCGTCGCGAACCGAGCCGCCGCATCGTGAAGATCATCAAGGGCGGCGTGCAGAGCACGGTGACGTTTGAATCGAACCGTGGCGAGGGCATGGTCGTCTCGTCCGACGACATGTTCGCCGATTAACCGCTAACGCAACGCTGCTGCCGGGGCGGGCCACACCAGGCCCGCCCAGCAGCACGAGCGAATCGATCTTCCAGCACACACACAACCAAACGTAACCCAGAGGTCGCACGATGAACCGCACGAACACCACCAACCTGTCGAAGCTCGCCGGCCTGACGGCCGCCACCGGCGCCGCGCTGGCCGCGATGTTGCTCAACACCACGATCGCCACGGGTCAGACCGCAACGCCCGGCGCCATGACGACGACGACCACCACCACCGGCGCGCCGGTGACTGCGGCGGCGTCGACCACACGGCCGGCCGAGGCCGGGCAGCTGCGCCTGATGCTGAACAAGAGCTCGGTCGTCGTGACCAAGACCCCGTTCAGCCGCGTGAGCGTCGGTGAGCCTGACGTCGCGGACGTTACGCCGATCGGTCCGACGAACCTGCTGGTGACGGCCAAGCGGCCGGGCCAGACGCAGATCATCGTCTGGGACGACAACGAGCAGACGCAGACGATCGACGTGGTCGTCGAGTTCGACGTCGAGTCGCTGCGCGAGCAGATGAAGAAGTCGTTCCCCGACCTGCCGATCGAGGTCGACGCGGCCAACGGCGCCGTGATCCTGCGCGGCACCGCGCCGACGTTGCGCATCGCCGAGCAGGCCTCGCTGATCGCCTCGCCATTCGCGCCCAAGGTCATCAACACGATCGAAGTGGCCGGCGGGCAACAGGTGATGCTGGAGGTGAAGTTCCTCGAGGTCAGCCGCTCGGCGACCAACGCCTTGGGCATTCGCCTGGGCGGCTCGTACGCCTTCGGTGGCGGCGCGCTGAACGGTGGGCTGGGCCGCGGCCTGCCCGACCCGGTCGGAACGGTGGTCGGCAGCGGCACGTGGGGCGACCTGTCGTTCAACTACCTGATCGACGCGATGGAGCGCAACAGCCTGGCCCGCGTGCTGGCCAAGCCGAACCTGATCGCCACCAGTGGTGAGGAGGCCAGCTTCCTGGCCGGTGGCGAGTTCCCCATCCCCGTGCCGCAGGCGGGCGCGAGCGGGCTGTCGACGATCACGATCGAATACAAGGAGTTCGGCGTTCGCCTGAACTTCACGCCGATCGTGCTGGGTGACGGCAAGATCCGCTTGCGAGCCAAGCCCGAGGTGAGCGACTTGGACTACACCAATGGCGTGACGATCAGCGGCACCACGGTGCCGGGCGTCCGCACGCGGCGCGTCGACACGTCGGTCGACCTGGCCGACGGTCAGACCTTCGCGATCGCCGGGCTGTTGAACAGCAACAGCACGGTGGTGCGCGACGGCGTGCCGGTGCTGTCGAACATTCCCGTGCTGGGTGCATTGTTCCGTTCCAGCCGCTTCCAGCGCAGCGAGACCGAACTGGTCGTGCTGGTGACGCCGCGCCTCGTTGCCCCGTTGAACCCCGGCGACGTGCCGGTGCTGAACGGTGAGAACTGGCACCACCCGACGACCGCCGAGCTCTACTTCGGGCGCAATTTGGGCTACCCGCTGCCCAGCGCTGGCAAGCAGAAGGTCGCGCCACCGCCGCTGTTTATGGGCGACTATGGCTTTACGCCCGCCGCTGCCGATCCGACGACGGCGCCGGTCGAGGGCTAATCGCGGTCAGGACATGATCGGCCCGGCGCGCGCAAGCAAGCATGTGCGCGCCGGGCGGTCGAACCGCGCAACACGAGACGAGTGGGGACCGAGGGCCAAAGATGTATACGCACTTGAACTGCATTGTCGTCGACGCCGACCCGACGAACCGCGCCGAGCTGGCGTCGTTCCTGTCGCAGTACGGCGCGAACGTGTCGGCGCAGCTGAACACCACCGAGACGCTGCCCGGCATGCTCTCGCGGGCCGATGCGCCGCAGCTGGTGATCGTGAACCTCGACCCCGGCGCGCACGAGTCGCTGAAGAAGATCGCGCACCTGCCGCGGCAGCACGCCAACATCAGCTTCTTCCTCATGAGCCAGGTGCTCGACGCGAACCTGCTGATGGAGGCGATGCACCTGGGCGTGAAGGAGTTCATCCCACTGCCGATGAGCGTCGACAAGTTCACCGCCGCGCTCGACCGCGTGTCGCAGATGCACGGCGCGGCGCAGCGGGCGAAGGTGATCCACGTCATCCCGACGGTGGGCGGCTGCGGGTCGACCACGGTGTCGTGCAACATCGCCGCCTCGCTGGCCAAGGCCGGTAAGGCCGCGATCCTAGACCTGGACCTGATGCGCGGCGGCGTCGCCAACAGCTTCGACCTGCGCCCGCGATACACGATCGCCGACGTCATGGACTCGGCCGACAAGGTCGATAAGCAGCTGCTCGACAATGCGCTCACGATCCACGCCGCCAGCGGCCTGGCCGTGCTGGCACGCCCCGATTTGCCCGAGGACACGCAGCGCGTGAACCCGCCGGGCGTGGCGCGGCTGATGGGGGTGGTGGGGCGCATGTTCGACTACGTCGTGGTCGACTCCATGATGAGCATCGCGCCGATGTACACCACGGTCGTGCACGCGGCCGACACGAACATCATCGTGATGCAGCTGAACGTGCCCAGCGCCAAGAACGCCGAGCGGTTCGTGGGCGCCCTGCGTCGCATGGGCATCGAGAGCAGCAAGATCAAGATCGTCGTCAACCGCTACGAGAAGCGAAACCGCGACATCGAGCCCGACGAGGTCGAGCGGGCGCTGGGCCTGAAGATCTCGTGGCTCGTCCCCAACGACTTCAAGAACGCGATCGCCGCGATCAACTTCGGCGAGCCCGCCGTCCTGCGGTCGCCCAAGGCCGAGATGAGCACGAGCCTGCGCGATTTGGCCAACATGCTGGCCACGAAGGATCAGGGGACGGGTCGCTCGGCGGCGTAAGTTCCCGATCCCGGAGTGCCGGGAGCGGGGCATCGGAACGCATCACTAGGAACACGCACCATGGGTCTCTTCTCACGATCAAGCTCCTCGGCCGCCGTCCTTCCCACGCCGGCGCCTGCCGCGCCAGCGGCGCATGCCAATGGCGCGTCGCCCGCCGGCAAGGGCGGCCTGTTCGCCGCCAACGGCGCCGCCGCCGCAACGCTGCCCAGCGCCGAGGCCGCCCGACCGGCCAACGGTAGTTCGCTCACGCCACCGTCGCGCAACACTGCAGGCGTCGTCGTGCCCCTGACCGAGCGACAGGTCTACCTGCAGCAGCTGAAGGTCCGCATCCACCAGCAGCTCGTAGATCGCCTGGACGTGCAGAACCTGAAGACGCTGCCCGCCGACACGGTGCGCCACGAGGTCCGCAACCTCGTCCGCACGCTATGCGAGCACGAGAAGGGCCTGATCACCGGCGGCGAGCAGGAACGCCTGATGGACGAGGTGATGGACGAGACCTTCGGCCTCGGCCCGCTCGAGACGCTGCTGAAGGACTCGGCCATCAGCGACATCCTCGTCAACCGATTTGACCGCATCTACGTCGAGAAGAAGGGCCGCCTGGAAGAGGTGGAGACCCGTTTCCGCGACAACGCGCACCTTCGGCAGATCATCGACCGCATCGTCGCCCAGGTGGGGCGCCGCGTCGATGAGACGAGCCCGATGGTCGATGCGCGCCTACCGGACGGCAGCCGTGTCAACGCGATCATTCCCCCGCTGGCGCTCGACGGCCCCGCGATGAGCATTCGCCGGTTCGGTTCGAAGCCGCTGCAACTGGAAGACCTCATCCGCCACGGCGCCTTCCCCGCCGCCGTCATGGATTTCCTCAGCGCCGCCGTGCAGGCCCGCTGCAACGTGCTCATTAGTGGCGGTACCGGTTCGGGTAAGACGACGCTGCTGAACTGCCTCTCGCGCTACATCCCGACCGACGAGCGCGTCATCACGATCGAAGATGCCGCCGAACTGCAACTGCAGCAGCCGCACGTGGTGCGCCTCGAGACGCGCCCGCAGAACATCGAGGGCAAGGGCGAGGTGTCGCAGCGCGACCTCGTGAAGAACTGCCTCCGCATGCGTCCCGACCGCATCATCATTGGCGAGGTGCGCAGCGCCGAGGCCCTGGACATGCTGCAGGCGATGAACACCGGCCACGAGGGTTCGATGACCACCGTGCACGCCAACAACGCCCGCGACGCGCTGGCCCGCATCGAGGTCATGATCGCGATGGCCGGCTACGAAATTCCGATCCGCGCGCTGCGGGCGCAGGTCGCCAGCGCAATTCAGATCGTCATCCAGGCGCGCCGGTTATCGGGCGGTCGCCGTAAGGTGACGAGCGTGAGCGAGATTACCGGCATGGAAGGGGACAACATCTCCATGCACGATTTGTTCCTGTTCGAGCAGAGCGGCGTCGACGAGAACGGCCACGCTACCGGGCGGTTCATCGCCACGGGCCTGAGGCCGCGCTGTGCCGAGCGCATCGAACATCGCGGCATTTCGCTGCCGGGCGACCTGTTCACGCGCCGCGTGATCGAGATGTAGAGCGACGGAAACCTGTTGGCGGCCGGCGCGGATGGAAATGTCCGCAAAATCGGCCAACCTGGCGAAACCCGGACCGTCGAACGTCCGATGAAGGCTATGCCGGACCGTACCGCGTCCGTTCACCTATGACCACACTGATCCCCATCCTCGTGGCCGGTTGCGTCATCCTGCTGACGTGGGGCCTGATGTCGTTCTTCATCGACCCCGAACGGGCCGAGAAGCGCCAGCTCTCCAAGCGCCTCAGCAGCGACGCGCTGGCGACCAATTCTGCGTTGAAGCCGCGTCAGATCTCGCTGACGCTGGAAGACCCAACCCTGCCCGCAGCGCTGGCCCGGCTCTCGCTGATGCGCCACCTGCAACGGCGGGTCATCCAAGCCTATCCAGACGTACCGCTGAGCCGATTCCTTCTGATCGCCGTCGCCGCCGGCACCATGGGCGGGCTGACCGCCGGCGGTGTGACCGGTTCGATGTTCATGGCGGCCGTGGTGGGTGGCTTCCTGGCCTACGTGCCGTTCTTCGTGCTGAACACCAAGCGTTCGAACAAGCAAAAGCTGATCGCCGAGCAGTTGCCCGAAGCGCTCGACTTCCTGGCCCGCGTGCTGCGTGCCGGCCATAGCTTGACCACCGGTTTGCAGATGATGGGCGACGAGCTGCCCAAGCCGCTCGCGCTCGAGTTCCGCCGCTGCTACGACCAGCACTCGCTGGGCCAGCCGCTGGAGGACAGCCTGAAGGACATGATCGCACGGGTGGAATCGACCGACTTCGCGTTCTTCGTCACGTCGGTGCTCATCCAGCGCAGCACGGGTGGCGACCTGTCGGAAGTGCTGAACAACATCAGCGGCATGATCCGTGCCCGCATTCGCCTGCAGAGCCACGTGAAGGCCAAGACCGCCGAGGGCCGCTTCACCGGGTACATTCTGGTCGCGTTCCCCGCCATCATGTTCATGTTGACGTACATCATGAGCCCCGAGCACGCCAGCAAGCTGCTGCACACCGACCAGGGCCTGAAGATGCTCGGCCTGGCGTTCGGCCTGCAGGTGGTGGGGCTCTGGGCGATCAAGCGCATCACGACGGTGAAGGTGTAGGACGGTGGGCAGAGGCCTGTTTCTTGATCTTCTACTGCCCACCGTCCACTAACCACCGCCCACTGAACGAGAAGGACGACCGATGGACCAGCAACTCATACTGATCGCCTGCATCTTCGGCGCCTGCGCGATGCTCGGCTACTTCCTCACGGGCATGCTCATGGCCGGCGACGAGGCCAAGCTTCGCGACCGCCTGAGCAGCAACGCGATGGAAGACATCCAGTCGACCAGCACCGGCCGGCTGGAAGTCGGCTCGTTCATCAACCGGGTCGGGCAAGCCGCCGCCCAACCGTTCATGCCGACGGACCGCGAGAAGGTCTCGAAGATGCGGCAGGACCTGGCGATGGCCGGCGTTTACGCGCCCAGCGCCATCAAGGTGATGACCGGCGCCAAGGTGATCTGCCTCGTGCTCGGCCTGGTGATCGGCTACGTGGTGGGCAGCATGGCCGGGCTGCCGTTCCTCGGCGTGCCGGTGGGTGGGCTGATCGGGTACATGGCGCCGAAGTTGTGGTTGAAGTTCGCGATCAAGTCAAACCACACGCAACTGGCGTACGGACTGGCCGACGCGCTCGACTTGATGGTGGTCTGCGTGGAAGCGGGCCTGACGGTCGACGCCGCCATGCAGCGGGTCGGCACCGAACTGGCGCTGGCGCATCCGAACATCAGCCGCGAACTGGGCATCTGCCACATGGAGACCCGCGTGGGCCTGTCGCGGAGCGAGGCGATGAAGAACCTGGGCATTCGCACCGGCTCCGAGCCGCTGCAGGCCCTGTCGGCGATGTTGATTCAGGCCGACCGGTTTGGCACGAGCATCGCCCAGGCGCTGCGCATCCAGGCGGAAACGCTCCGCACGAAGCGCCAGCACGCCGCCGAGGAAATGGCCGCCAAGGCATCGGTGAAGATGAGCTTCCCGCTGGTGCTGTTCATCTTCCCGGCCACGTTTATCGTGCTGGCCGGCCCGGTGGTGATGGACGTGCTGAACAGCGAGATCATGAAGTAAAGGACGAACGCGAGTCACGCAGACGAAGACGAAGACGAAGACGAAGACGACGACGCGTCACGGACGCGCTAACCAACGAGGAACCGATGATGACCAAGACGAACCTGATGGTGTCCCTGATTGCCGGCCTTGCGCTGGGCGCGGGTTGCGCCACGCGGCCGCACCAGTCGCTGGACCAGAATTACGGCATGGGCCAGGACTTCGCCGCCGCCCACGCCGACGAGGGCGCGCTGGAAGATGCGATGATCTACCCACGGCACTTCGAGCACGACGCGCTGAACTCGCTCGGCCAATCGAAGCTCGCCCGGATCGCCAGCGCCGCCAAAGACGGTACCGCACCCGTCAACCTGTACTTCGACGCGCCCGCCGCCGAGCTGACCGACGCCCGCAAGGCCGTTGTCATGCAGTTCCTGGCCGAGTACGGCCTGCCGAGCGAACGCGTCACCCTTGCGGTGGGCGTGAACCCGGCAACGAAGGATCTGGCGATGTTCGGCGCCCAGCGGTTGTACACCAAGGACAAGCGTGAGCCCTTCAAAGGCAGCGAAGGTGCAAAGGGTGGCGACAAGGGTGAAGCTGCCCCGAACAAGTAGTGTCTTCCGGAGCGGAGATGCCTACAACGCGAACGAGGGACGACCTTTGCAGGCCGTCCTTCGTCTGCGTTGTTGCGCGTGTCGATAACCTGCGAGCGAACCCGACGAGTGATGCAGGAACAACTGCAGATTTCGAGACCAAGTTGGCTAACGCAGACGCGGCGTTTATTGTCTAATGGGTAGCAGGACGTCGGTGCCGTTATCGCAGGACGCGGAAACGCCATCGAGACCGAATTCGCTCAGCCGTCCCGGTGGATCTAAGTCACGATGACCGTTGTTGATACCCCCTTGGCACCGCAAGTCTCCGCACCGGCCGACGCGCCCGTTGCGGGTGGTGGACGCGCGCGCCGGGCCGTGCCCGTCACCGACCGCATCTGGCGTGATGGCAAGTTCTTCCGCCTGGGCAGTGAAAAGTTCTACGTGCGCGG
This sequence comes from Tepidisphaeraceae bacterium, assembly GCA_035998445.1. Classification (NCBI taxonomy): domain Bacteria; kingdom Pseudomonadati; phylum Planctomycetota; class Phycisphaerae; order Tepidisphaerales; family Tepidisphaeraceae; species Tepidisphaeraceae bacterium. The sequence continues at coordinate 152,066 of DASYHQ010000041.1, forward strand.
CGTGACCTACGGGCCGTTCGCGCCGAACGCCGACGGCGACCCACTGCCCGGCATGGCGCAGGTGCGGCGCGATTTCGCGCAGATGAACGACCTGGGCGCCAACTGCGTCCGCATCTACCACGTGCCACCGAAATGGTTCCTGGACGAAGCGGACGCGGCCGGCATCAAGGTCTTCCTCGACGTCGCGTGGCCCAAGAATTTGAACTTCGTCGGCGATGCCGAGGTAACGCGCCAGGCCAACGACGCCGTCCGCCACGCCGCCCGCACGTGCGGCAATCACCCGGCGATGTTCGCGATCAGCGTCGTCAACGAGATACCGGCCGAGATCGTGCGGTTTGTGGGAGCCCGCAAGGTTGAGGCGTTCATCGACGACCTCGTCGAGATCGCAAAGGCCGAGGCGCCGCAGTGCCTGGTGACGTTCGCCAACTTTCCGACCACCGAATACCTTCAGCCGCGCGGCATCGACTTCGTCTGCTTCAACGTCTACCTGCACGACGACACCGTCTTCCGCAACTACCTCGCACGCCTTCAGATGATCGCCGGCGAGAAGCCGCTGATGCTCGGCGAGTACGGCATCGACACGTTCCGCGAATACTCCGAGGACGGCCAGGCCGACATTCTCGTGAAGCACGTGCGGGCGGTGTTCGACGAGGGCCTCGTCGGCACGTTCGTCTTCAGCTTCACCGACGACTGGCACACGCACGGCTACCAGATCGAAGACTGGGCCTTCGGCCTCGTGCGGCGCGATCGCTCACCAAAGCCGGCGTTCGAGGCGCTAAAGCAGATCCTGCCCCGCGTTCCGCAGGTGGCGGAGGTGACGCTGCCGAAGGTCAGCGTGGTCATCTGCTCGTATAACGGCGCCAGCACGGTCGAGACCTGTTTGGCATCGATGGAGCGCATCCGATACCCCGACTATGAGGTGGTGTTCGTCGACGATGGCAGCCGCGACAACACGCAGGAGATCCTGAAGCAGTTCCCGTGGGTCGTGAACGTGCGGCAGGAGAACAAGGGCCTGTCGTACGCGCGCAACGTGGGCGCCCGCACCGCGACCGGCGAGATCATCGTCTACACCGACAGCGACTGCGAGGCGGATGAGGATTGGCTGTACTACATCGCCCTCAGCCTCGTGCGCGGCGGGCACGGTGGCATGGGCGGGCCGAACCTCATTCCCGACGAAGGCAGCTGGGTCGCCGACTGCGTGGGCCTGAGCCCGGGCGGACCGACGCACGTGATGATCGACGACCGCACCGCCGAGCACGTGCCTGGCTGCAACATGGCGTTCTACAAGTGGGCGTTCGACCTCGTGAACGGCTTCGACAGCCAGTTCCGCAAGGCCGGTGACGACGTCGACTTCATCTGGCGCCTGCAGCACCTGGGCCACAGCATCGGCTTCTCGCCAGCGGCACAGGTGTGGCACTACCGGCGCAACAGCATCGAGGCCTACCTGAAACAACAGCGCGGCTATGGCGAGGCCGAGGCGCTGCTGAAGTACAAGCACCCCGACCACTTCAACACCCTCGGCGCCAGCCACTGGCGCGGCAAGATCTACGGCGGTGAGGCGATCGGCGTACGCGTGGGCGGCGACGTGATCTACCACGGCCTGTTTGGCACTGGCCTGTTCCAAACGATCTACCGCAAGCCCGCCTCGCTGGCCGCCATGATGTTGATGAGCATCGAGTGGCATTTGCTGTACGGCTTCACGTTCCTGCTTTCCATGGCGTTCGCGACGTTGGGCGCGTCCAACCCGGTATTCTGGATCGGGGTCGGCATGGCGATCGCGCCGATGCTGCTGGCGATCGTGGCGGCGATTCAATCGCCCATGCCGAAGCACCGCCATTGGCTCACCCGCCCGCTGATCGCTTGGCTGCACTATCGCCAGCCGATCGCGCGCGGGTGGGCGCGCTACTCGGTGCGGCTGCGGGCCAAGGTGATGAAGAGCCTGGGCAAGGGGTACCGGTGGTCGTCCGACCTGCCGTTCGACCCGTCGGACCCAAGCACGCTGCGCTATTGGAACAAGGACTACGACCGCTTCCCGCTTTTGAAGCAGATTGGTGACGACGTGCGCACCGCCGGTTGGCGTACGCGGCCTGACAGTGGCTGGAGCCCGTGGGACCTGGAGATCTACGGCAGCCGTTACACGAAGGTGCACATCATCACCGCCACCGAGCATCACCACGGCAGCGGCTACCTGACGCGCGTGCGCGTCACCTGCCGCATGAGCACCTTCTGCCGCGTGCTGATGGCGGCCTGCGCGCTGCTGGCGGGCATCTTGCTTTGGCACCTGTGGCCGTTCAGCCGACCGGCGGTGCTGATTCCGCTGGTGTGGTGGGCGATGTACGCGATCAACCGCCGCATGGTGATCGCGCCGGTCCTTGGCCTGATCGACGCCGCCGCCACCAAGGCGGGGTATTACCCGGTGCCGACGAAGAAGGCCGAGTAACCATGCAATTCTACCTGCGGGCGATCTCCTACTTCCGTGAAGACCTCGGCAAGATCATCCTCGCGCTGGTCATCATCGCGATCATGACGCTCTGCGGCTTGCTGGTGGTCTACCCGCTGTCGATCCTGGTCGATTCCGTCTTCGGACCCCACGGGCCCACCAACGCCGTGTCGGCGTTCTTCTTCCGCTTCGTGCCGGAAGGCAAGCTGGAACAGGTCATCGTGCTGGCTGCGTTCGCGTTGGTGCTGCGCTTCGTGCAGGAACTGCTGAGCATGGCCCACACGCTGCTCAACATCCAGATTGGTTACAGCGGGTTGATGCGCGTGCGCTGCGATTTGTTCCGCAAACTGCAAGCGCTGTCGCTGGCGTACCACCGCAGCCAGCCGCAGGGCGACGCAATTTACCGCCTGTCGTACGACACGTTCGGCTTCCAAACGATCCTGAACACGCTCGTGCAGACGATGCTGGTGAGCTCCGTCACGCTGATCTTCATGACCGTCATCATGCTCAGCATGAACTGGCAGCTCACGCTGCTGTCGCTGTCGATCGCGCCGCTGTTGTTCTGGACGACGAAGATCTACAGTCGAATCCTGACGAAGAAGGCCACGGAAGCGAAGGAGGTCGACACCCAGCTGACGACCACCATCCAGCGATCGGCCGCCACGATCGGCCTCGTGCAGGCCTTTAACCGTGAGGCCGACGAGTACGCCAAGTTTTCGTCGACCGTGCAGGCCTCGGTGTCGGCATACCTGCGGCTGCACTGGCAGGAGATGATTTTCTGGCTGTTCGTCGGCAACATCTTCGGCATCGGTGGGGCGCTCATTTTCGGCTACGGCGGGTACCTGGTCTACCGCGATCAGTTCCTGCTGAACCTTGGAGATAAGGGCTTCACCGTCGGCCAACTGTCGATCTTCCTCGCCTACGTCGGCATGTTGTACGGGCCGCTGAAGAACCTGTCCGGCAGCGGCGCCGCGCTGGCGGGGGGCGTGGCGGGCGTGAAGCGCGTGTTCGAGGTGATGGACCGCGACCCGATCATCAAAGATGCGCCCAACGCCATCCATCTGCCGAAGCAGCCGCGCGTGCTCACGCTCGACCACATCATCTTTGAGTACCAGAAGGGCCGGCCGGTGCTGGACGACGTGTCGTGCACCATTCGCCCGGGGCAGATGGTGGCGTTCGTCGGCCAGTCGGGCGTGGGCAAGACGACGCTGCTAAACCTGCTGCCGCGCTTTTACGATCCCGTAAGTGGCGCGTTGCGCCTGGATACCCACGACGTGCGCAACGTGCGTGTTGCGGACGTGCGCAAGCACATCGCGCTGGTGCTGCAGGAATCAGTGATCCTACCGACCACCGTCCGCGAGAACATCGCCTACGGCCGCCCCGATGCCACCGATGCCCAAATCCTCTCCGCCGCCGAGATCAGCGGCGCCGCGGTCTTCATCGACGCGCTGCCCGGCAAGTACGATGAAATGATCACCGAGGCCGGCCAGAACCTCTCCGGCGGACAAAAACAACGCATCAGCATCGCCCGCGCCCTGCTGACCGAGGCGCCGATCATCATCATGGACGAACCCACCAGCGCGCTCGACCCCGCCCACGAGCAGCACATCATCGAGACGCTGAAGCGCCTGAAGGGCCAGCGCACGATCATCCTCGTCAGCCACCGGCTCAGCACCGTCGCCGACTGCGACCAGATCTTCGTTATGGACGCCGGCAAGGTCGTGGAACGCGGGTCGCACGATGAACTGGTGAAGCAGCGGGGGCTGTACTTCAGCATGGCCAAGCACCAGATGAAGCTGCCCGATTCCGAAGCAATCGTTCATTAGAACAGGTATACTCAAGGCATGCTTACGGCGAACCTACCGTCGACGAAGCGTTTTTCGCTTACCGAGTACCACCGCCTCGTGGGGCTTGGTGCGTTTGATGGACAACGCGTCGAGTTGATCGACGGGGAGCTAATTGAGATGCCGCCGATTGGGGACGCGCACGCAATGGCGATCAGCTTGGGATTGGCGGCCCTTCAGCAGGCGTTTGGCTCCGGCTACCTCGTTCGCCCACAATTGCCCATCACGCTCGTGCCCGCATCCGAACCTGAACCGGATTTACTGGTGGTTCGAGGAACGCCTCGAGACTTTCCAAAACATCCGCGTGACGCGCTGCTGATTGTTGAAGTGAGCGATTCGACGCTGCATTACGATCAGACGCGAAAGATGTCGCTGTACGCCAAGGGTGGCATCCCCGAGTACTGGATCATCAATATTCCGGATGGCCAACTCGAAGTACATCGTGACCCGGTGGCGGATCGCGCGCGTCCGTTCGGCCGGCGTTATTCGACCGTCCTGACCTTTAAGCCCGGCCAATCGATCGCGCCGCTGGCGTTGCCGCGCAAGAAGATCGCTGTCGCTGACCTCCTTCCCTAATGGCTGGCACGCAAAAACTCCGCATCATCGTCGGTGGCATGGTTGGGCAGTTTCCGCTGGGCGGCGTTGCCTGGGACTACTTCCATTACGTCCTCGGCCTCGCCGAGCTGGGCCACGACGTCTACTACCACGAGGACACGTGGGTCTGGCCGTTCGATCCCGCAAAGCGCTACCCGACGGACGACCCGAACTACACCGTCAACTTCATCCGCGACTTCTTCAACACCTACGCACCGCACCTGAAGGACAAGTGGCACTACACGCTGCTGCACGAGACCAGCTTCGGCATGACGCGCGAGGCGTTCGACGAGGTCGCCAAGACCGCCGACGTGTTCCTCAACGTCAGCGGCGCCTGCTTCTTCCCGGACAACCTCAGCCCGCGCTGCGTGAAGGTGTTCATGGACACCGACCCCGGCTACAACCAGATCCGCCTCAGCGAGCGCTTCGCTTGGGAGGAACACGTCGACCGCTGGGTGGCGCAGGTCCGGGCGCACGATGTGCACCTGACGTACGCCGAGAACATTTACGCTGAAGACTGCGTCATGCCGCGCATGGACTTCGACTGGCGGCCGACGCGCTGCGTAGTCACGCTCGAACCGTGGCGGCAGTTCGTCGATCGCGCGCCCGCGGCCGACGCGCCGTTCACCACGGTGATGACGTGGGACTACTTCAAGGGTGCCGTCACGTACAAGGGCATCGAATACCTGACGAAGGTGAAGGAATACGACAAGTTCCACGACTTGCCGCGCCGCGTGCCGACCGTGCCGTTGGAACTGGCGATCACCGGCTACAAGTGCCCGACCGACGAGGTCCAGCGCGACGGCTGGCAGATGGCCGAGGCGTTCGCGCGCTCGCGCACGCCCGCGACGTACCTCCACTACATCGGCACCAGCGCCGGCGAGTGGTCGATCGCCAAGAACGTCTACGTCGACACGCGCAGTGGCTGGTTCAGCTGCCGCACCGCCTGCTACCTGGCCGCCGGCCGACCTGCGGTGGTGCAGGACACCGCCTGGAGCCGCTACGTCCCCAGTGGCGCCGGACTGTTCGCGTTCACCACGATGGACGAAGCCGTGGACGCCCTGCAACGCATCGCGAGCGACGCCGTGACGCAGCGCCAGCTAGCCTATGGCATCGCCCGCGACTACCTCGCGCCCGATAAGGTCCTGCCCCCCATGCTCGATGCCATCTTTGCCACCAGCGCCAAAGATGCCCCTCGGCCACCGTCACTGGGGTAGCGTGCCTCACCTTCATTCGCAACATCGTTTAGCCGCGAGCTTGCTCGCGGTGATTGCTAGGAAACATCGCGGGCAGGCCCGCGGCTAAACGGGTTCGCCAGAAGTGGGGGAAATGCACATCTCGTGACAGATACTGTTCCTCCGTCGCTCGCCCCTACTGGAACAGCTCTCGATCGGCGGTCATCTGCTCCACATGGTCCGCGAAGCAAAGTGGGCGCGCGTCCGTCTTGCGCAGGCGCACGAAGAGCGATCCCATCGCAAGCCGGTCGACGTGCCGCAGGTAGAGCGCAGCCGCCGGCACCGTGCCGAACATGAACACCTCCGGGTACGCGGCGGCGTTCTCCGGTACCGCGCCGATCTCCGCTGCCGTTTGCGACGAACCGCCGCGGGTTTCGATCTGCAGGTTCTGGATCTGCACGTCTTCGATGCGATGTCCCGGGATGCCCGAGATTACCGATGGATGCGTCGCGCCCGTGGCGACGATGTTCGACAGCACAATGCCGCGCATCTCGCCCGCCGACGTTCGCGCGCCGCTGCGCAGCCGTTCGCCAAGGCGCAGGAAGATCGGCGTGCGGGCGTTGGTCATGGTGATGTTGCTGCACGTCACGTTCCGCACGCTGCCGCCGTCCACCGTCTCCAAGGCAATCCCGCTGATGCACCGTTCGATCGGCCGCGCGTCGTTGGGGCTGTAGATCGCGCTGTTGCTGAAGCAGACGTTCTCCACGTCCTCCTCGGTCTCGGTGCCGATCTTGAACGCGTTGCAGCCGCTGTGCAGGCGGCAGTTGGTCACCGTTACATTGCGGATCGGCGTGCAGGTGCCGAACAGGTTCGTCGTCTTCAGCACGATCGCGTCGTCGCCGGTCTCAATCGTGCAGTCGGCGATCAGCACGTCGGACGAACCGTCGATGTCGATGCCGTCGGTGTTCGGGCCGTAAATCGGGTTCAGGATATCGATGCCGCGGATCTTCACGTCGCGGCAACCGACCACGTGGCACGTCCAGCTGACCGCGCCGGTCAGGTGCACGTCTCGCACCTGCACGTGCCGGCAGCGCAGGAAGGCCACCAGCCGGTTGGGCTTGGACAGCTCGCGCATGTGCTCGTACCAGAACTGGATGACGCCCACCTCGTCCACGTCCGCCCGGCTCGAGCGCGGCGCATCCAGCTTGCGCCAATAGCGCGATCCCTGCCCGTCGATCGTCCCGCCCCCGGTAATGGCCACGTCGACCGCGTCGCGCGCGAAGACCAGCGCCGTCATCCGCTGATGTTGCGGGTCGATCGCCCGGTAACTGTCGCCGTTGAAGATCCCGCGCAGCGTCGCGCCGCGTTCGAGGTGCAGTTCCACGCGATCCTTCAGCTGCACGGTCCCAATCATGTAAACGCCCGGCGGCACGACGACGCGCCCACCACCCGCCGCCGCGCACGCGTCGATCGCCGCCTGCACCGCGATTGTGTCTTCCGTCTCCCCATCGCCCGCTGCGCGGTATGCCGTAATGCTGTAATCCACGTTCGTCCTCCACCCCTTCGCGACGCCCCCTTTGCCAGAAGATCATTCTAGCGATTTCGTGATGCTAACGTCGCTTCGGAGGTGCGATGAATTGACCCCGCCAGCCATCGTCGCCTAAGATCTCCACGCGCGGAGACGACTCCGCGTTCCCCTTGGAAATTCCGATAGGGACGACCCTGTCACTTTGCAAAAAGGAGACAGCGTCATGGCGTGGTTCATTCTCATCCTCGCGGGCCTGCTCGAGATCGGCTGGGCCGTCGGCCTGAAACACACGCACGGCTTCACCCGCCCGCTGCCGACCCTGCTCACCGCCATCGCGATGCTGCTCAGCCTCGGCCTGCTCGGCCTGGCCCTCCGGCATCTGCCGGTCGGCACCGCCTACGCCATCTGGACCGGCATCGGCACCGTCGGCACCGCGCTCCTAGGCATGCTCCTCCTCGGCGACCCCACCAGCCCGCTGCGCCTCGCCTGCATCGGGCTCATCCTGCTGGGCATCGTGGGATTGAAGATGGCTTAATGGTGCTGGCGCCGGTGCTCGGATCACGGCTCGGGAAGAATGCTGCGCAACAGATGTCCGTACCGCAAGGCTAGAATCAGCGGCCCAAAGACAATTCCAAGCACGAACGCAATCGCCGCGGTGTAGGCCACGACGTGCCGGATGTCCACCGGTCGCCGCGGCTTTTGCTCCAAGGGCCGTTCGGGTGTCTCGTAGGCGATGGGCTGAAGCGGCATCGCGCGGACCGTCTCGCCAGATAGCATCAGCTCGATCGGCGCGGCCGCGACGCGCAGCAACGCTTCTGCGACGGGATTGGCGAGCTGCCGTGCGAACTCCAGTGGAGACGGGCCCATCGCCGTATCGGCCGTCGGGGAGGCGCCGTGCCGCAACAGCAAATCGATCATGTCTCCCGACCGTGCCTGTTCAAGTTGCGAGGCCGCATCTGACGACACCTCGATCGCGTGCAACAGCGGCGTGAACCAACCGTCGCGCGTCGTCTGTTCCACGTCCGCCCCCAGCTGAAGCAGCAGTTCCACCGTCTGCAATTGATTGTTCTCGATCGCCGCGTGCAGCGCGTTCAGCCCGCCATCGGAATAGGCCCGCAGGTCTGCGCCCTCCTCCACCAGCCGCGCGACCGCTGCGACATCACCTTTGAAAGCCGTCTGCACGAGGTCGTGCGTCTTGCGGTGCGCTTCGTGATGCTCAGCCATGCGGAGTACCTTCGACCGACCTGCCCACCGACGGGCCCGCCTGGCGCGGCGCGGCCGTCATATACGCCGCGTCGCGATTGGAAAAAATCTCTTGCCGGCTCGTCAGAAGAAGAATGCCGCCCAGCAGGCTCCACACGCAGAGCGCTATATTCACGATGCCAATAGCGACGAACATGCCGCCCACGATCCAACGCGCGCAACGGCCATCGCCCCAGAGGACCAGCGGCGGCTCGACAGGATCGCGCGGCCCCGCGTAGGGCAGCACACGGCGGAGTTCATCTGACATCAATCCTCCGATTCATCGCGGGGCGCCCGCGTCCCAGCGTCCACCGAAGCGAATCCTGCTCGATCCGCATCGACGGCGGAACTCTCCGGCGCCGGCTTGGGTTGCAGCACGGCGAACCCGCGCGGCTCGCCCCCAGTGCGCCGGGCGCCGGGCAACTGCCCGCGAAGGCCGAACGTGAAGAGAACTGGAAACGAGACGGCCCACGTCGCGAGGCAGACGATGGCGAACATCGCGCCCAGCACCGACCCGACTGGCCCATCGTTGGGCGTCAACGTCACGAAGTTTGCCCCAACAACTGCCGCCATGGCCCAAAGCGTCAGCGTGCACGCAAACATCCACCCCAGCATCACGGCCAAACGTTGGACCAACGGCGGCATGGCAGAATCGTACCCGCAACCGTCCCATTACACCGTACGCCGCCGGCCCTTGAATCACGAAGACAAGCCCAGGTCGCCCGTGGTAAACTTCCTCCCATGCAATGTCCCGCCTGCAAGACCGGCGTTTTGGAAGCCACCGAACTCGCCGCCGGCACTGCGGCCGCGCAGAACCTGTCCGCCCGCCAGTGCAGCCACTGCCATGGCCATTGGATCGACGGCGAGATCTACCTGGCGTGGGTCGAACGGCAGGGGGCCAACCTGCCCAAAAAGCAGCCCGACGACGTCACCGAACCGCCGCAATCCAGCGAGTCGACCAAGGCCAAGCTCTGCCCCAACTGCGGCCGGTTCCTCATCAAGGCGAAGGTCGGCCACGGCACGCGCTTCACCCTCGAACGCTGCGGCGGCTGCGGCGGCATCTGGTTCGACGCCAACGAATGGCAAGCCCTCGCCGACCGCAACCTGCACGACGACGTCCACTTCATCTTCAGCAGCACCTGGCAAGCCGACGTCCTCCGCCAGGACCGCCAGGCCCAGTACGAGAAGCTGATGATCTCCAAACTCGGCCCCGCCGACTGGCAGGAGATCCAACGCATCAAGTCCTGGCTCGACGCGCACCCCAACCGCCCGGAACTTTATGCGGTGCTGATGGAAGGGGCGGGGGAGAAGTAGGGCTGGATCGTGGCACCCGGCCAGAGTTATGTAGGGCGGGATGAAGATCCGTCGGGTGGTGGCCCGTTGGCGAGTGGCGCAATCGGATCGGAATCCCGCCGCTGCCGTCGACGGTGCGCGTTCGCGGCGGGATTGCGATCCCGGTCCGCCGCTGCGCGACCTCGAATTTCAAGGCGGGATCTCCATCCCGCCCTACGGGCGATGGGGCGGCGCCCGCTCGTCTGCGTCGTGCGACGCTTTCTGTGTTGAAGCGAAGCGAGTTGTTCCGTCGCAATGCATGCTGTTCTGAGGCAGAGCAGTCTGCTTTGCGTTGGGGCAGTTTGTTTCGGTGTGAGACGGTTTGTTTCGTTCTGACGCAGATTGTTTTGGGGTAGGACAATCTGTTTCGCTGCGACGCAGTTTGTTTTGCTGCGGAACAATCTGTTTTGTCGCGAAGCAATTTGTTTTGTGGCGAAACAATCTGCTTCGTTGCGGGGCAATTTGCCGTGAAACAGTTTGTTTCGTCGCGCAGCAGATTGTTTTGTCGCGAAACAATTTGTTTTGCCCGCGCACCAAACGCTGTGGGGCCCGGCAGGGGCGCGGCGGGCGATTCTATCGGACGGGGGGAAGAGGGAACCGCGCTTTGGTGCGACTGTGCGGATTTTGCCTGAAGCGCGGGGGTGGGAGTGACGATTTGTGAAGTAGCACCAGCAAATGCGGCGCACGGCGGGATGGCCCGCGGCGCGGCGAGGTCGGCTGACGCGAAGGAGCAACCATGGAGCGAGTACCACCGGTAACGGATCAGCTGCTGCCCGACTGGGCGCGGAACGTCAGCGAGAAGCTGGCGCTGGCGACGGTTGACTGGGGCGTGGCTGAGCCGCTGCGGGCGGAGTTCATTCTTAGGCAGGCGGAGTACAGCGCGGCGATCGCGGCGACGGCGGATCCGTCGACGATGGGGCCGCTGGCCACTGGTCGGAAGAACGAGGCCAAGCGGGCGCTTTTACACGTCGCGACGCTCGTTGTTGCGATGGTGAGGTCGCAAGTCGGCTTGGCCGAACCGCAACGGTACGAGATCGGAATCCGGGATCGCAAGTCGCCGACGCGGCGCGGGCGGCCGACGATCGTGCCTCGCCTACGCGTGCTAAGCGTGGACGGGCGCACGGTGACGCTGGGCATTCGGAAGGAAGGGACGCGCGAGGAGGTGGCCAACGCTGACAGCTGCATGATCTTCATTCACATGGGCGAACAGCCGCCGCAGGAACTGTCGGAGTTCACGTTCGCGGCCAGCGCCAGCCGGGCGACGGTGGACGTTACGTTCCCAGCCGATGCGCAGAGCTTCGCGACGGTGTGGTTGGTGGGGTTCTTCGTCTCGGGCCGTAAGGAGAACGGCCCGGCGTGCGAGCCGATCTCGACGAACTTGGGGAAGATATGGGCAGGGCCGCGGGCCGTGGCGGCGTGAGGGAAGGGTGGCAGGAAGACAAAAGATAGGAGAGAGACAGACAAGAATGTCCGTCCCACCACTCAGACAAGGACAGAGGAGAGACACCGGCAGGAATGCCTGTGCCACAGAAGAGAGAAGAATTCGGGGGGAGAGGCAGACAGGGGGAGAGACAGGCAGGAATGCCTGTCCTACAGAAGAAAGATCTCGAAGACACGAATAGAAGCGAGCGCACTAATGACACGAAGCGATTCCCGGCTAGCGGAAATCGCTTCGTGTCGTTGTGTCTTCGTGGTTGATTCTAATTCAACCCGCCGGCGGCTACTCGAGGTACGTGTAGCCCTCTAAACCGTTCTCGTAGAACTTCAGCAGGACGCGGCTTTCGTCGAAGCTGAGCTTTTGGTCGCGGAGGGCTTTTTCGACGGTCTTGCGCATCGTGCGCATCAGGTCGTCGGCGGAGAACTGGACGTATTGGAGGACCTCGCGGACGGTGTCGCCTTCGATGACCTCGTCGATGGAATAGCCGTTGTCGTCAACCGTGACGTGGACGGCGTTCGTGTCGCCGAGCAGGTTGTGGAGGTCGCCGAGGATCTCCTGGTAGGCACCGACGAGGAAGGCGGCCAAGCAGTAGTCCTCGCCCTTGTAGCCGTGCAGCTCAAGCGTGCTCTTCACCTGCCGGCGATCGATGAAGCGGTCGACCTTGCCGTCGGAATCGCAGGTGATGTCGGCCAAAATCCCGCGGCAGTCGGGCTCTTCCTTTAACCGGTGGATCGGCATGATCGGGAAGAGCTGGTCGATCGCCCAGCTGTCGGGCATCGATTGGAAGATCGAGAAGTTGCAGAAGTAGGTGTCCGACAGCATGGCTTCGAGATTCTGGAACTCGTCGGGCACGTACTCCATCTTGCGGATGATTTTCAGGACTTTGGCGCAGATGCCGAAGTAGAGCTTTTCGCCGAGGGCGCGGTCTTCCAGGTTGCAGTAGCCCAGGCTGAAGAGGTTCAGCACGGCGTCGCGGGAAACGTGGGCATCGTGGTAGTACTCCATGTAGTTCTGGTCGTTCACGCCTAGGAACGTGTCGAACAGATTGGTGACCGGGGCGGGCAGGGTGGCGCGCTGGTCGGGTTCGAGGCCTTTGGGGAGTTGGAAGCGGGCGAAGCCGCTCCAGCCGATGACGTTGAAGACGAGCACGCTGTGGTAGGCGACCATCGCACGGCCGCTCTCGCTGATAATCGTGGGATGGGCGACGCCGGTGCGGTCGCAGACTTCCTTCACGTGGAAGACGACGTCGTTGGCGTATTCCTGCAGGCCGTAGTTGATGCTGGAGCCGAAGTCGGTCTTGGAGCCGTCGTAGTCGACGCCGAGGCCACCGCCCACGTCGACGTACTGCAGGCCGGCGCCGAGGCGTTGCAGTTCGGTGTAGACGCGCGACAGCTCGATGATGGCGCCCTTGATGTTGCGGATGTTGTTGATCTGGCTGCCGAGGTGGAAGTGCAGCAGATTCAGGCAGTCGCCCATGCCGTTGTTGCGGAGGAATTCGAGGGCTTCCACGACTTCGGAGATGAAGAGGCCGAACTTCGAGCGCACGCCGCCTGATTGTTCCCACCGGCCACTGCCGCGGGCGGCCAGCTTCACGCGCACGCCGATGCTGGGCTTCACGTTGTGCTGCTTGGCGTACTTGACGATCAGCTCGAGCTCGCTGAACTTTTCGACGACCGGGATGACGTTACGGCCAATCTTCGTGGCGAGAATGACGGCTTCGATGAATTCGTCGTCCTTGAAGCCGTTGCAGACGATCGGCGTGTCGTTGTTGTCAACGATCGCCATGACGGCGAGCAGTTCGGGCTTGCTGCCGGCTTCGAGGCCGAAGCCGAATTCCTTGCCGAAGTGGTGGATCTCTTCCACCACGTGCCGCTGCTGGTTCACCTTGATCGGGTAGACGCAGCGATAGCGGCCCTTGTAGTCGTGGTCGCGGATGGCGTTCTGGAACGCCCCGTGCAGGCGTTGCACACGGTGCTCGAGAATGTCGGTGAAGCGGATGAGGCAGGGCAGCTGGATGTCGCGCTCGCGCAGCTCATCGACGAGCTTTTTCAGGTCGACGTTCTGCTGCGGGTCCTGGCGCGGGTGGACGGCGACGTGGCCGTCGTCGTTGATGCTGAAGTAACCCTGGCCCCAGTTGGCGATGCCGTAGGTCTTGGCAGAGTCGGCGATGGTCCAGGCGCGCGTTGTGGCACTGTTGCCGTTGCTTGCACCCAAGGCAGGCGGGTTTACAGGGCTGGCCGGCGGGGCGGTCAGCAGATCCTTGTCGCGGCCCGGGGTCTCGGTCGTCAATTCCATGTGCTCGTGTTCCTCTGCCTCGTGTCAGGCTCCATCGCGTTGCGCGTGCGGCGTACGTCCCGCACCGGCGTTACCAGACGTAATGGTATCCAAAGTGCGGGGAAGTCAAATGACCTAAATGGTAAATTTACGAACGAATGCGAGGGTTGAGTGCGGACCTCGGAAAGACGGCCCACGAATCAGCACGAATGAACACGAACTGGGAATGCCATTCCACGCCTTCTCTTATTCGTGAATTTTCGTGCCTTTTCGTGGGCCAATTCTGCGATCGGCCGACGTTTACACCTTCGGCTGCTGCTGCGTAAGGCAGTGAATGGCACCCAAGCCCCAGATGAGTTCCGTGCAGTCGATGCCGATCACCTTATGCTTGGGCAGGTGGTCTTGCAGGATCGACAGGGCCTTCTTGTCGTTCTTCCTGTCGCGGAAGGTGGGCACCAGTAGCGCGCCGTTGATGAACAAAAAGTTGACGTACGTCGCCGGCAGGCGTTGGCCGTCGTGGACGACGGGCTTGGGCATCGGGATCTGGATGATCTCGAATGGCCGGCCATCCTGGTCGCGCAACTTGTCGACCTGCTTGCGCACGGACTTCAGCACGCGGTGGTTGTCGTCTTTCGTGTCGGGCTCGACGCCCATGACGAGCTTCGTGGGGCTGAGGAAGCGGGCGAGGTCGTCGATGTGGCCGTCGGTGTCGTCCCCTTCGATGCCGCCGGTAAGCCAGGCCACGTGGGATTGGCCGTAGTAGTCTTTCAGGTACTGTTCGACTTGCTGCTTGGAGAGGTCGGGGTTGCGGTTCTTGTTGAGCAGGCAATCGGTGGTGGTGAGGACCGTGCCGGCCCCGTTGAAGTCGACGGAGCCGCCTTCCATGATGACGAGGTTCGACGGCATCTCGTCTTTCGTACCACGGGCGGCCCGCCCGTGTTTTTCTGTGGAAGGAGAGGACACGGGCGAGCCGCCCGTGGTACGGGTGGGATAGAAGACCGGCAGGCCGAATTCCTTCGCGATCCGCGTCGGCACGGCATCGTCATCATCGTACGGCGGATACTTGCCGCCCCAGGCGTTGAAGCCCCAGTCGACGATCGCCACCTTCTTCTTCGCCCGGTTCACGACAAACGCCGGCCCGTGGTCGCGGCACCAGCTTTCGTTCGTCTTGATGGGATGGAAGAAGACGTTCTTCGTCGGGCAGCCGAACTCCTTCAGATCCCGGCGGACGATGTGCTCCCAGTTCTCGTTCGGCACGTTGATGCGCACGGCCTGACGGCTCTGGATCTCGCACATGATGCGCGCCAGGTTCTCCGGGATCGTGTGGTACTTCCCAGGAAACGAAATCCCCTCCGGCCGCGGCCATGAAAACCATGTGGCGGATTGCGGCTCCCATTCGGCGGGGAAGGTGTAACCGAGGGCGGCGGGGGTTTGGTTGAGAACTTTGAGTTTTGCCATCGATCGTGAAACCTATGCTCGCTTACGCTTGGCCGATGTTCGTCCGCCGAGTTCCAACTGCTCGATACGCTCGATATTCTGGTACGCGACCAGGTCGTATCCGTCGGCTCTTGGGCTTCCAAGGACGGGGTTACGCAGCACGAGAAGCGCGTTCTTCAACGTGTGAGCAGCCGTTGCCCCCAGCACGTCGAGCGTCTTGCCGCTGACGAGGTGCAACCGAAACGGCGTGAACGGCTCGCGTTGAAGTTCGTCTGTGAGCTCTGCTTCAGTCATGGATCTCCTTTACCCGCCAATATACCGCTTCGCGATTCCCTCGTACGCATCAATCCGCCGATCCCATCTGAACGGCCGGTGATGCTGCTTACTCGGTTTCCTCGCCCTTCGGCTGGACCACGAAGGCGTTTCCTTCAACGCGTTTGCCTCGCCGGAGCAGGTCGCGATGTGGCCACAGTCCGATCAACGCGATGCAGCCAATCGAGGAGAATAGTGCAAACACTGCCGCTGCCTTTCGCCAAGCTTCCATGGCTGATGCCTGACGTTGAAACACGTCGGCCGCGAAAACCAGGCCCCAAAGCACCCAGCCGATAAGCCAGAAACAGCAGACCGCAACAACGACCTTGTCGATGAACAGCAGTCGACGCTCGTGCATCATACGGCCGAGTCCACGAACCGCTTCGTGATGTTCCCGTACGCATCGATCCGCCGATCGCGCAGGAAGGGCCAGTGCGTGCGGCTGAACTCGACGCGGTCCAGATCCAGCGGCTGAACGATCACCTCTTCTTGGTCCACTGACGCCTTCTGCACGATCTGCCCATCCGGGCCGCTGATGAACGATTGGCCCCAGAAGAGGATGCCGTCCTCGCTGGCGGGTTTGCCGTCGGCGTCGTGGACGTGTTCGAGGCCGATGCGGTTGGGCGAGCAGACGTAGCAGCCGTTGGCCACGCCGTGGCTGCGCTGGATCAGCTCCCAGCTTTCGTGCTGGGCGGTGCCGTACAACTCGCGCTCCTTCGGGTGCCAGCCGATGGCGGTGGGGTAGAACAGGATTTCGGCGCCTTGCAACGCGGTCAGGCGGGCGCCCTCGGGGTACCACTGGTCCCAGCAGATCAGCACGCCGATCTTGCCGTAGGTGGTGTCCCAGGCGCGGAAGCCGGTGTCGCCGGGCGTGAAGTAGAACTTCTCGTAGTACAGCGGATCATC
Organism: Tepidisphaeraceae bacterium; assembly: GCA_035998445.1. Lineage (NCBI taxonomy): Bacteria > Pseudomonadati > Planctomycetota > Phycisphaerae > Tepidisphaerales > Tepidisphaeraceae > Tepidisphaeraceae bacterium. The sequence continues at coordinate 168,588 of DASYHQ010000041.1, forward strand.
TGGAATGTGCATCTTGCGGTAGATGCCCTTGATGCTGCCGTCGGTCTCGATGACGACTGCCGTGTTGTGGTACAGGCCCGCGGCGCGCTTCTCGAACAGGCTGGCGATGATGACGATCTTGTGCTTCTTCGCCAGCTTGCCGAACAGTTCCGTGCTGGGGCCGGGGATGGTCTCGGCCAGCTTGAAGAAGCGGTGGTCTTCCAGCTGGCAGAAGTACTTCGCGCGGAACAGCTCCTGCGTGCAGACGATCTGCGCGCCCTGCTGGGCCGCCTTCTCGATCAGGCGGGCCTGGTTCTTCAGGTTGGCGTTGACGTCCTCACCGACGGCCATCTGGGTGATGCCGACGTTGACGATGCGCTTGTTCTTGTCGCCGCGGGGGAGTGTTGGTTTCTTTGCCATAGCGTAATAATAGACGAAATTCGTGGCGTGATGTTCGTCACAATCTCCTACCCGCACAAGTCCCGCCCTGACCCCGCACGCCCCACAGGCATGTCCTCATTTCCGCTTCCACCCGCCGACCCCGTCCGAGAAAATTAACGCATTTGCACTCGCCGCCCCGTTCGCGAGCCGCATCGCCTGCTTGTGCTTCCGCGTGCACAAGGTTTCGCGCTCCGAAAACAAGGTTCCGTGCTCCGAACACAAGGTTTCGCGCTTCGAACAACAGGTTATGCGCTCCGACAAACAGGTGTCGCGCTTCGTGCACAAGGTTTCGCGCCTCGTGCACAAGGTTTTGGACTCCGTGCACAAGGTTTCGCGCTCCAAACACAAGGTTTCGCGCTTCGTGCACAAGGTTTCGCACCTCGTGCACATGTGCACGGCTGCCCTGCACCTGTTCGCGATGACGGGATACAGGTACGCAGGCCGTCACTTAGGAGCCGCGAGGCTTATCTTGCTCAATCTTCCATCCTCGCTGTCCCCCGCATGCCCGGCGGTTCAGTTCGGCCGCCAGACCAAGCCCACGCGGAAGTAGCCCGCGTCGGTTGGCTTGTAGACCGTGTCGGAGTCGCGGTTGTCGAAGCCGGTGCTGAACTCCTGCCCGTAGGCATAGCCCGCGGCGACGGTGATGCCGATCCACTTGTACTTGCTTGGGCTGATGATCAGGCCCGCCTCGGCGCGGCGCTGCTCGAACAGCAGGCGGTCGTTGCCGGGCAGCTCGTCGAGACGAAAGGCACGGCTGATGTTGCTGGCCGAGCCGTAGGCGATCACCTGGTCGGTCAAGTCGTATTCGATGCGACCGGCGAGCTCTCCAATCGACGCGGTCGCCTCCAACCGCAGCCGCTCGATCGGGCGCCAGCGCACCGTGCTGAACGGGAAGCCCAGCACGAGTTCTAGCTCGTCGTCGATCACCTTCGTGTACGCGATGGCGGGCAGCGGCACGTCGGGGTAGACGGTGCGGTTGCCGTCGTAGCTGAGCGCGACGAGGATCGAGTCCTTGTTGCCGAATTCCTTGCCGACGATGCCGGTCAGCTTTCCGTAATAACCACCGCGATGATCGCCCAACTCGCCACCCGAATACCCGGCGCCAATGCTGCCGGCGACGTACCAGCCGTTCTCGTACTGGTAGATGGGGGTCGCGAAGCCGATCGAGAGGTCGGTAAGGGTTGCGGGCACTTCATCGTTGTCGGTGTCGACGTTCAGGCGGAACAGCTCGAACCCCAGCGCGGGGTTCACCGGGTACTTGTCGGTCAGCCGCATTCGGCCGGCGGCCTCGTACTGGTTCAGGCGGAACGATTCATCGGTCCCCTTGATGTGCTCGCGGTTGAACCGCGTGGCCGTCAGCGTCAGCTCGAAATCCTTCGTCTCCGGAAAGGGCAAGAGCAACGGACCGGGATCGGTCTGGGCGCGAAGGGTGGAGGTGGTGACGATTGATGCAAGGCTGAGGGCAAGCGTCACAACATTCCGTTGCGCGCGACGCGAGAAGCTGAAGATCATGGGGGCAGAGAGTGACGCGAGGCGGGCAATCGTGCAAGCGGACAAAACTTTCGGTACGTACGTAGCTTTGGCAACCTATGGGCGCATCGTCATCCTGAGGTACGCCGAAGGATCTCCCCCCGTATTCGCATCGGAGAGGAAGAGAACCTTCGGAGTACCTCAGAGGGCGTTAACGAACGCGGTCGCGGCTGCTCCGGCCGTGGCATGGGCGTCTCGCCCATGCGTGTCGTGAAGCCTGAAGACTCGATTTTGAGCCTGCGGCGGGGTCAGCGCAATCGCCAGCAAATGGCATTTCCCGTTCCAGTCCACAGGCATGGGCGAGACGCCCATGCCACGTGAAAGGCGGACGCGAGCGTGTTCGTTCGCACCGCCTCAGGATGACGATGAGCACGTAGCGGGTGCGCAATGTGGATCGCGTCGATCACACTTGTCCGTCTTTCAAATATATGATCGACTTCAATCATAAAAGTTGATCGGTGTATTCGTGGTGGTATACTCTCTCACCCGCTGGCGAAAAGGATGTATGGCGACGCTTCCCACGCTGCAAAACGATCCCGCGACCAAGGCGTTCCTGCAGGAGGCTGCGGGCGCGAAGTTCGACTTCAACTCCGTCAGCGTGAAGGCCGCCGGTGACGAGAAGCTGCGCCTCGCCAGTGGCGGGGCGGTCACGCGCCAGGATGCGGGCAGGCGGCTCGGCATGCTTGCGCTCCCCGACCCTGACGGTATCCGCCAGCTCGCCGGTGACATCAAGCAGCACACGCTGGACTACCTCGACTACTACCTCGAGCAGCTGGCCACCAACGTCGAAAAGAACGGCGGGCACGTTCACTTCGCTGCCAACGGCGACGAGGCAAAACGCATCATCCTCGACATCGCCACCAAGGCGAACGTCACCCGCTGTATTAAGAGCAAGTCGATGGTGAGCGAAGAGATCGACCTCGCCCACGCGCTCGAACTTGCGGGCTTGGACGTCGTCGAAACCGACCTCGGCGAGTTCATCGTGCAGATCGGGCACGACAAGCCGAGCCACCTCGTGCAGCCGATCGTGCACAAGGATCGCCAGAGCATCGCGCGGCTGTTCGCCGACTACTTCAACACGCCGTACAACGACGACCCGCAGGCGCTCTGCCAGCAGGCCCGGCTGTACCTGCGCGATAAGTTTCGCGTCTCCGACTTCGGCATGACCGGCGGCAACTTCCTCGTCGCCGAGACCGGACACGTGGTGGGCGTGGAGAACGAGGGCAACCAACGGCAGAGCATCACCTCGCCCCGCGTGATGGTGGCGCTGGTGGGCATCGAAAAGGTCATCCCCCGGCTGACCGACCTGGCCGTCATGCTGAAGCTGTTGGCACGCAGTGCGACCGGGCAGCCGATCACGATCTACACCAACATCTACGGCGGACCCAAGGACGCCGGTGAAAAGGACGGCCCCGAAGAGTTCCACCTCGTGCTGATGGACAACGGGCGCACGGAGATCCTCGCCAGCGAAGAATATCGCGAGACGCTGCGCTGCATCCGCTGCGGCGCCTGCCTGAACGCCTGCCCGATCTACCGCAGCATTGGTGGGCACGCGTACGGCAGCGTCTACCCTGGGCCGATCGGGGCGCTCATTACGCCGCTCATGCAGGGGCTGAGCGAGTTCAAGGACTTGCCGCAGGCCAGCAGTTTGTGCGGGGCGTGTTACGAAGCTTGCCCGGTGAAGATCAACATTCCCAAGCACTTGATCAACCTGCGGCGCGACATCACCACGCGCAAGATGAACGGCCGGATCGAACGCTTCGTCTACCGCGCCTGGGCCAAGAGCTTGAAGTCGCCGTTGCTGTACAAGATCAACACGACGCTGCAGAAATGGGTGCTGCGCGCCCAGGCCGACGACCATGGTGGATGGGTGACCAAACTCCCCAACCCCGCCAGCGGCTGGACCAACATTCGCGACATGCCCCAACCGGCGGCGCGGACATTCCATGAAATGTGGAAGGACAGATAGCAGTGCCTCCGGTCCCTCTCCCGGTACTCCGGGAGAGGCTAGGTGAGGGTGCCTTCGTTCTTACTGGAGTCGTCAGCAGTTCGAAATCACCCTCACCTAGCCTCTCCCATGAGTACATGGGAGAGGGACCGGATCGACCACCCACAAACGAGATCGAGCATGAACGACGCCTCCGGAGTCCTCGACAAAGTCCGCCGCAGCCTGGGCCGTGAAGCGCCGCTGACGAAGCTGCCGGTGCCACCACCGGAGTTGCCTGAGCCGCTGGTGCGTCTGGTTCATACCGACTTTGGCCTGCCGGAGCTGTTCGCCAAGCGGGCGGCCGAGCTGAAGATGTTGGTCGAGTCGTGTTACGTCGAAGAGTTGGCGCCGAAGATGGCCGAGTTTCTGAAGGCGAACGGGTGCCAGAAGATCGGCATGAGCGTATCAAAACTGCTGACCGCCATCGGCCTGCCGCAGGCGCTGCGGGATGCGGGGCTGGACGTGAAGACGTGGGACGAACTGACGCTTGACTCTGCGTACGAGCTGGACGCCGCCGTCACGGATGTCACCTACGCCGTCGCGGAGACGGGCTCATTGGTCATCCGCACGAACGCCAACCATGGCCGCAGTTTGTCGCTGGTGCCGAAGTTCCACATCGCGGTGCTGGAACCGAAGAATTTCGTGCCCGATTTGCTCGATCTGATGGAAAAGATGACGGTCGACGGCGTCGGTTCGCACGTCACCCTCATCAGCGGCCCCAGCAAGACCGCCGACATCGAGATGAACGTTGTCACCGGTGTGCATGGGCCAAACGTCGTAAAGGCGTTTCTGCTGTCTTGACGTGCCGTTCGAGCGGTCAGCTGTCATCCCGATCGGAGCCTAAAGACTAGCGGACAGAACCCATCGCGTGACCATGCGCGCGTGTCATTCCGAAGGGAGCCTAAGGCAACCTGACGGATCTCGGATGACGAGCGATTCACGCCACTGGGAGATCCCTCAGGTCGCCAAGGCTCCCATCGGGATGACAACTGAAGTCTTAATTAAGTTCCCCGATATTCGCACGAACTCGTGCACGTTTCGTGGACCACGATGCTCGCCAGCAACGGCAGGGCGGGCTTGAGCTGCCGCCACAGCCATCGCGACAGCATTTCCGCGGTGGGGTTTTCCAAGCCTTCGATGTCGTTCAGGTAAAAATGGTCCAGCTGCGCCACGATCGGCGCCGCGGCCGCCTTGATGTCGCCGTAGTCGATGAGGAAGCCCTTGGCTTCGTCGACGTCACCTTCCACGATGACGTCGAAGCGAAACGAATGGCCGTGCAATCGCCGGCACTTGTGACCCTGCGGGAAGGTCGGCAGGTAGTGGGCGGCCTCGAAGCGGAAGGTTTTGGACAGTCGGACGATCATGCGAACGGGCCATTGTATGGCAGGACGCGACGCGTGGAAATACACTCGCCAACATGACTACGGCTGAGCTTCCTCGCTGTTCCTGGGCCAAGGGCGACCTGATGATCGAATACCACGACATCGAGTGGGGCGTGCCGGTGCATGACGACCGAACGTGGTTCGAGTTTCTGACGCTCGAGGGCGCGCAGGCGGGGCTAAGCTGGGAAACGGTCCTGAAGAAGCGCGACCGCTACCGCCAGTTGTTCGCCGAGTTCGATCCGGCCAAGGTCGCGAAGTTCACCGAAGAGAAGGTCGAAAAGCTGCTGACTGATCCCGGCATCATCCGTAACCGCCTGAAGGTCGCCGGCACGGTGAAGAACGCCAAGGCGTTCCTCGCGGTGCAGAAGGAATTCGGCAGCTTCGACGCCTACATCTGGCGATTCGTCAACGGCCGCCCGCTTTGTCCCCAGCCGCAGACGATGAAAGACGTGCCGGCGACATCGCCGGAGTCTGACGCGATGAGCAAGGACCTGAAAAAGCGCGGCTTCACGTTCGTCGGCAGCACGATCTGCTACGCGATGATGCAGGCCACCGGCATGGTGAACGACCACCTGGTAACGTGCCACCGGCATGGGCAGATGTAGCGGGATGGCTGTTCAATCCCTCTCCCACATGCGCCGGGAGAGGCTAGGTGAGGGTGATTCGCACCGCGGAGTTTGCCCACGAAGGCGCACGAAGCGACACGAATGCGAGCAGGCGAAGACTGTTCCTCTTATTCGTGCGTTTTCGTGCCCATTCGTGGGCGAGTGTTTTACTGCGGCACGTGGGGACGGAGATCACGTCCCGCGCGTGTTGCCGTACAACTCGACGTGCAGGCGCGGGCAGTATCGGTAGCCGGTGCGTTTGCAGATGTCGGAAATCCAGCCGGCCCGGCCCGCGAGCGTGGCGGCGTCTATGCCCTCGGGCATCAGCAGCACGTCGGCGGGGTGCCACCCGTTCAGTTGGGCCAGCAGGTCGGAAATCTCCGTCAGGTCCTGTTCGTTGGCGACCACGAACTTCAGCTGGAAGTCGGGAGATGCGTCGATGAACTGCTGGATAACTTGCACGTTCAGCCGTTGGCGCTCGTGGGCGATCGCGAAGCGGCCCCCCTCGCGCTCGTGCGGCGTGCTGTTTGAGAGCTTGGGCGACAGCGACGCCAGATCGACCGCGATCGGCTTGTAGACCGTGGCTGCGGTCTCGATGGTAATGTGATAGCCGCGTTCCTTCAGCGCGGCCGCCAGCGCGACGATCTCCGGCATGATCATCGGCTCGCCACCCGTCAGCACCGCATGGCGGGCGCCGTAGCTCTCCACTTGCGCCACGATCGCCGCGACCGTCATCTCGCCGCCCTCGGGTTGCCAGCTGGAATAGGGCGTGTCGCACCAGGTGCAGCGCAGGTTGCAGCCGCTGGCGCGCACGAAGACGGAGGGGACGCCGACGAGCTTCCCTTCGCCTTGGATCGAGTAGAACAGTTCGGTGATCTTCATGTGACGATGACGGCTGCGATCGTTCGGGCCATCTTAGCTGCCCACGAACGACACGGTGAACAGGAACGCGTCCGGCTGGGGTTGGCCGGCGGCGTCGCGCGGGGGTTCGAACCACCAATCGTAGGCGGCCACGCGGACGGGCTGGTCGATGTTGGGGCTGCCACTGGATTGCCGGACGGCGACGTCGGTGACCTTGCCGCTGGCGTCGGTGGCGATCGCGAGGGTAACGCGCGGGTTGGCCTTGCCGATCAAATCCATCTGGCCCGCCAGCAGCACGCGCGGGCGCGTCAGCTTGCTCTTGCGGCCGAACTGCACGTTCGTGCGACCACTGCGAAACTCGGCGGCGCCGGTCTTGGCGAACGGGTCGATCTCACTGTCGGCCAGTGGGGCAGGATCGGCCGATGCCGCGCGTTCACCCGGCGCGCCGGGGGCCACCGTCGCCTGAGGAACGTTCGACAAGTTGGCGGCCATCACTTGCGTCTGCGGCGCCTCGGCGGGCTCTTGAACGGTCGGCAACTCGCTGATCGATAGGTTGCTGGCGACGTCCGGTGGCAGCGCGGGCGAGGTACCGGAAGGCGATATCTCTTCGGCCGTTGGAACAGCGCGTCGCTGCGCCAGCGGTGGTCGCGGGCGCGGTTGGGGCATGGTGGAGGTGTCGCTGGGCAGGCCGAAGCGTGCCGGCGCACCACCGCCACCCCCTTCACCCGGCGGGGCGGCCGAGGGCGCGGGTGGGTCGCCGACTTTTCCGAAGCCCGCGGGGTCGAGGCTGGTAAAGGGTTGATCGGAGTTGGCTTGGCGGGCCAGTGCGTCCTGATCGCCTATCATCGGCGCGATCGCGGTGCCGGTGCCGGTCTCCTCACCCAATTGGAACTCGTTGGACGACGTCGTGCCAGTCGCCTGCGCCAATTCACGCGTCAGCGGTGGTTGCCAGATGCGCGATTCGAGCCGGTCGATGTAGATAACGCTCGCGCCGAACACGATCAGCCCGTGCGCCACGAGTGAGGCGCATAGACCGGCAGTGAGGGTGGCGTCGTGCCTGCGTTTCATGGTGTCCGCTTGGCTGAATATCGGCAAAACCGAGCCGATCCGCGTCGCGGATGTCGATTATACCCCCTACTCGGCGACCGCCTTCAGATCCGGGGCCGCGGGAACGGGATAAAACGCGTTCAGGTAAGCAATTACGTCTTGCACGGTTTCGGAGACGTGATAGAGGCCGCGATTGGCCTCGCGGATGAACCGGTGTTCGATGCCGTGCTCCATCATCGCCAGCAGCGGCCCGTAATAGTTGGCGGTGTTCAGGAAGACGATCGGCTTCTTGTGATACCCCAACTGCCGGCCGACCAGCACTTCGAACAGCTCCTCGAACGTGCCGATGCCCCCGGGCAGGATGACGAACGCGTCGCCGCGGGCTTCGAGTAAGCCCTTGCGCTCGCGCATGGTCTGCGTGACGATCAACTCGCAGTTCGGGTCGTGAATCCCCTCGTCCACCATCAACTGCGGCGTGATGCCCAGCACCTTCCCACCCGCGGCCCGGCAGCCATCCGCTACCGCCCGCATCAGGCCGACGTTGTTGCCACCGTAGACGAGCCTCCAGCCAGCGTTGGCGATGCCCCGCCCCATGGCGGCGGCATCGTCAAAGTAAACGCGATCGACGGAGTCGCGGGCGGAGAGGTAGACGGTGACGGAGCGGATCATGGGTGCAGCAGGCTCGGCTCTATCGGCCGGCGAGGAGCTTATCGTATTCATCGTGTGGTCCGATCCAGAACCAAACGATGATGTCATCGTCGGCACGCTGGCGACCGAGAACACGGTACTGGCGATTTACACGCGCCGACCAAACGCGCGGAACAATTTGCTTAAACTGCAGCGACGGATGATGCGGATCGGTGCGCCACAACTCGTACTGTTTGACCGCCTGTCGCTGAATATGGGGCGGAAGGCGATCGAACAGCTGTTGAAAACTCTGGTTGAGCTGCGACTTCAAGGCAGGTCTCGCACACGGCCGGCTTCGATATCTTCGTCAACCTGTTTGATCATAAAGTCCAGCCGGCCCGCCTCGGCGTCGTCTCTCATCTGCCGATCCCACTCGTCGTCGGCGTCGCCATGAAGCATGCGCTCGAGCTTGGCACGTTCCTCGGGCGTCAACCGGTCGATAGCTTCTTTAATTTCCTCGACGGTACTCATCGGCTCACCTCACCAGTTCTGGATGTCATTATTTTACTTTAGGTATCCCTTCTTCTCAAAGTGCTCCATCGCCTCGTCCATGCTGCGGAATACCTTCGTGGCGGTCTCGCTGATGAAGGGGCTGGGGATGCCCTTGCAGGCCCAGACGACGTAGACGTCCTTGCCCCCCTCGAAGGCGTGGTGCAGTTCGCGCTCGACGCCGCTGGAGAGGCCGGGTTTGCCGTTGGGCAACTGGGGGACGAGCGAGACGATCATGTCGCTCTGGTCGACCATCTTGAAGTCGCGCGCGTAGATCTGGCCCATGATGTCGCCGGCGATCTCGACGACCTCGCTCGTCTTCAGCGTGACGGGGCCGTCGGCGGCCATTACCTCCATGGTGTCGCGGCCCTCTTCGACGGCCTTGTTGGCACTGGTGTGCAGCACGAACTCGTCGACGTCGCCGGGGTCGAAGCAGATGAAGTGGTCGTTCAGCTTGGCGCGGAACCGGTCGATCTCGGCGAGCGTGTCGGGCAGGTCCATCACGTGGCTCATCGGGAAGCTGGGGTAGACCTTCTTCTTGTGGTTCTCGAACATCAGCCGGAAAATCGTCTGCGTCGTGGGAATGTTGCGCCCACGGCTGATCATGTAGAAGTGGCCGTACCCCTTGAGGATGTTGGCCAGGATCTCGGTCGCCAGCAGTTCCTCTTCCCGCCACACCATGATGTCCTTCAGGGTGTGGTCTATATCGTGCTCGCGGTTCAGCCGCTGGTGAACGCTTTCGGCATTGTCGAGCAGGGTAAGGTACAGATCGGCATTGAAGGCCTTGATCTGATCGAAGTCGAACGCGCTGAACAGCCCGTGCCGCCAGCGGAAGGTGGCGTGCGTGTTGACGATAATGTGCTCGTGCCGCTCGGCGGTACGCAGGATCTCCTTGAAGACCGCGCGCCGCAGTGTGTTCAACCGGCTGATCGGCAGGTTCAGGATTTTGCCCGGCGGAACGTCGGGGGCCTCCTCGTACATCATCTTACCGACGTGGCAAACCTCCAGATCGTGCCCCGCAGCCACGGCGGTCTTCTTTACGGCATCCAGATAGGGGCCCTTGTCTACGCCGACTTGTCCGGTCACGATCGCTCGCATCTGTCTGTCTCCCTGCGGGTTGGAACCCGAGTGTAGTCCATCAGGTGCCGATTCGCATTGGCGTTGCGCTAAGGGACAACCCCGACCACCCTATCTCCATTTCCCACGCCATTTTGCCACCCGTATGCCAGCAGTACTGGCTTCAGTTCAGTATTCCTATCGCACCTCCCAAGGCTAACTAGCGTGCGCACCCACGTTTATGCCAGCAGGATTTTGCCTTCGTGGCCCGCGATTTGCGATGGGATTAACCATGGTCGTCCGGACCGTCCGGTGACCGTGAGGAATATACGAGGTCCCTTGAGGGACGAAAGGAACTGAGATGGCAGAGATCTATTCAACGGGGCCGACGGCCGTTCTTACTAACGCAAACCAGCAGCGCATCTCGTGGGGCGCGATCTTCGCGGGGCTGGTGACGGCCTTGGGGACCATGCTGCTCCTGACGGTGCTCGGCATTGCAATTGGACTGTCTTCGGTGGACGCCAATGACGACCCGCGTAACTTCGGGCTCGGCGCGGGCATCTGGGGTGCCATATCGGCGCTGGTGTCGTTCTTCGTCGGTGGCTGGGTGGCGGGGTGGGGCAAACCAGCGGGTCACACGGCGAGCGGGCTCGCGCAAGGCATCATCATGTGGATGGTCGCGATGGTGCTGCTGGTTTACATGATCGCCGGCGGCATCGGATCGATCTTCCGTACGGCTGGCAGCGTTGCGTCAACCGGCGTTCAGGCCGTCAGCAACTCCGCCGACGCCGTCACCGGTACGGTGAACAACGACCCCGAACTGCGTGAGCAAGCCGCCGCGACGACGCAGCAGGCGACGAACCAGATCCAGCAGGCCGCCCAAGAGGCCCGCCAGGCCGTCACCCCGCAGAACGTCGAGCGGGTTGCCGACAACGCCGCGACCGGTGCTTGGGGCACGTTGATCTCGCTGATCCTCTCGTTGGCCGCGGCCGCGGTGGGTGGGCTGATCGGTGCCAAGTCGCATGATGATGGAACGCGACGCCGAGATTGAGTTAGAGGCTCTTGATCGCACTGACGCACCTTAGGGCAGGCCTCCGGGTCTGCCCTTTCCATTTGCGATCGATGAAAAGCAGCGGGGCAGGCGCTGAGGCCAGCCCAACGCGGGGTTTCGCGAATCCCGCGACGGCTACACCACCGGCGAGTCGTGCACTCTGTCGGTGGAGCTGAAACGCCGCGGCAACATGAGGAACTGCTCGCGAAGCGTTTTTACGTACAGGCCGAACAGTCGGTGCAGTTCCGCGATCGGATCGTCGCTGTCGTCGACGCGCAGGTCGCACAGCGGATACTGCTCCTGATCGAACACGAAGATGTGGCCCGATCGTTCCTCCTCCCGATCGCCCCCTTTGGCATGGCCGGCCTCCATTGCTTCCAGCAGCCGCTGCGCCAGGTCGAGATCGGCGCGGTTCGCGAACGTGTCGGCGATCGCGTCCACCACGTCCGGGCCCGTCAGTCGATTGCCCTGAACCGCGAACCCGTCGCCAATATGATGGCCGCGCCAGTCGAGATTGTCCGCTCCGCTGAACGAGACCGCCTGCCCATCAGCGTCGACGATACCCACCTGGCGCACCTCGCGATGCGCATCGTCCGCCAGCAGCGCCTTCAGCACCGCGTCCGCCGTCCGGCCGGTCCGCAGCAGGGCCAGACCATCGATGCCGTAATACGGGTTCGTGCTGGCCTGCGTGGCGATCGCGCCGACGCCCGCCTCGACGTACGTCACGAGTTTCCCCACCGCCGGCATCGCCGTCACCGCTGCGGCGCCGAGTTGATTGGTCCTCGCGCAACGCGCGACAATGGAGAACGTCATTCGTACCTCCGGTCGGGCCACCCGTCGTTCCCGGAATACCGTCAGCGACGCTGGATTAGAACGGATGATTTTATCGAAGGCGGTGGACCAGCGACGAAAACGAGAGGACGGCTGGATGCGTTCGCCACGTCAACGGGAGCGATCGGGAAAATCTGGCCTCGTCACCCGCACGGGCAACACGCTCCCGCCACGGCCGGAGAAGGTCGCCCCAAGGGCTTGCTAAGAATCGGAAGGGAAAATGCGCCAGGTAGGACTTGAACCTACAACCCGCTGATTAAGAGTCAGCTGCTCTGCCAATTGAGCTACTGGCGCGTTGGACGGGAAAATGTATCGATGCGGGCGGGATTGTCAAGCGACGCGGGCGGGGCGGAAGGGCCAACGGGGGCGCGCTTAGGGGCGTGCGGCGACGAAGCTCGGGGCGATCTCGGGGGATTGGCCGGTGATCAGGCGATCGAAGGCGTCGGCGGCGGTGTAGCCGGTGAAGCCGTCGCGGGGCAAGGGGCCGGTGGCGCCGATGAACGTGATGAGCGTGCTGAACGCCAGCACGATCCCCGCCAAGGCCCAGCTCAGGGGGCGGTGCGGGCGGCGGAGCCAGGCGCCGATCCAGAAGGTCAGCATCGGCATGACGACCACGAACCAACGCGACGCATAACCCGGATCACCGGGCTGGTCGATCGCGGCCAGGACGATGACGCCGATCGCAGCGGCGGCGCTGGCGACGGCCAGCATCTTGGTCGAGTTTGGCCAGTGGCGGTGCATGACCATCGAGATGCCGAGCGCGCCCAAAATCAGGATCGGGAAATGGCTCAGCAGGCCGTTGCCACCGAAAAGGGTGTCACCGACGCGGATCAGGCTGCGCAGGACGAGCGTGCCGTAGCCGTTGTCCGTCAGGTCGTCGTCCCAGTCGTCGCTATCGAAGGCATCGTAGGGGGCAAGGGCAAGCGGGGCGGCCAGTTCCGGATGGAGGTTGCCGGGCCGCCAATCGCCGGTGACAGGGATGGTGAGGGCCAGGTGCAGCAGGATCGGGGGCACCATGCCGAGGATGTACAGCAGCAGGGCTCCCGCACGCGTCAATCGCGACCAGGGCAGCGCCAGCACCACGCCCCCCAGCAGGGGGGCAAACGCGGCGGCGGTCAGGTCAACCGTCATCGCCAAGGCCGCACAGAAGCCCGCCAGCGTCAGCCAGACGCTGGCGCTAAGGCGGCGCTTGATCAGCGCGATGTGGACCAGGCAGGCGGCGCTGCTCATCACCAGCGCGGCGGCCGGCACGTGTTCGTTGAGCACGGTGGCGTAAGCCAGCACGCCTCCACCGAACACCACGACCGCCGCCAGCGCGGTGCGCCAGATGCGGGGCAGTTCAAACAACCTGCCCATTCGATAGACGAGCCCCGCGATGCCCGCAGCGGGCAGGGTGGTGCCGAGCACGGTCAGCAGGTAGGTCACCAGAGCAGGGTGGGTTGCGAACGTCACGTCCAGCCGGTGCATGCTCCAGTAGGCGCTGGCGAGCAACGCCGAGAAGACCGGCGGCTGGTCGGCGTAGAACTCCTCGCGCACCTCGATCACGTTCTGTTCCGGCTGAAACGTGTCGAAGTCCAGCGCTAGCGTCCCCCGTTCGACCATCGCCTGCACGGTCGCCAGCCGGGCGATCTCGTGGTCGGAAATCTGCCGTGGGTCCGCGTGCCGCAACGGTCTCAGCAAGGGCAGGCAGATCAACAGGACCAGGATCGGCACCGCCAGCGCCCATGGCCGCACGTGCTTCCGGCTATCCCGGTAGCGGCGAAGATAGGTGAGCAGGGCGTGCATAAGCGGGGAGGAGGGGGTTAGGAGTTAGGGGTTAAGGGTCAGGAAGATCGAAGAAGAAATTCTCGTGCCTTTGCGCTTAAAGCGATTGCGGCCAACCCTCTTTTCATTCCTCTCCCCTGTCTCCTAACGCCTAACCCCCTCGCATCAATGCACCTTCAAAAACTCCACGAAGTTCTCGAGGATCTTATTCCCCTGGCGTTCGAAGCGGGGATAGAACTTCTTCGTCTCCTCGCGGATCTTGGCCTCGCCGTCGGGGCCGAGCACGCTGGTGACGTCTTCCTTGCCGTTGGCCAGCAGGGCATCAATGCCGGCTGGTGTGATCTCGATGTGGTACTGGAAGCCGAACAGGCGGTTCTTAAAGCGGAACGCCTGGTTGCGGCACGTGCGCGTGCTGCTGAGCAGCGCGTTGCCCGTTGGCGGGGGCGGTGCCGGTGGGGGCGCGGGGTTGGCCGGGGGCGGGAACTTCGGCAAGTCGAACGTGTCGTAGTGCCAGTGGAACATCGGCGAACCGTCGATCTGGCCGAAGACGATCGGCTCCGTACCGCCCGGGAAGGGGAACGTCACCGTCCCCCAACCGATCTCAGGCAGCGGCACGATCGGCTCCACCGGCACCGGGGGCTGCCCCGGCCCGCCCGGCGGGCCCATCTTTACGTTCGGGTACACCTTCGCCCCGGCGGCATGGGCGAGCAGTTGGGCGCCGAGACAGATGCCCAGCACCGGACGATCCAGCGTCACAAGACGTTGTAGTAGCTCGACTTCCTTCGCCAGGAACGGGAACTTGTCGCTCCCCATGTCGCTGACGCCCATCGGGCCGCCCAGGACGATCAGGGCGCGCATCTCATCGATGTCGGACGGGACCTCGTCGCCCTTGTACAGATGGCGGACCTCGGTCGGGATGCCGAAGTCGCGAAAGACGGTGATGATGCGCCCCGGGGTCTCGTACGGCACATGCTGCAGGATGACGACCTTGCTCATAGACCCCCGATCATCGTTGCCAGTGCGGAGACGTGTCAAGTTTAGAAGGGGCGGGGCAACCGTGCTAAGCTACCTTCGGATGCACCCGTCGCTTCAGCATCTCGACCATCGCCCGTGGGCACTCCCGGTCAAGCCGTGGGACTTTCGCCAGCGGTGGATGGACCTGCTGTTCGCCCACTGGCCGATTCCCGCGTCGTCGGTGCGGCACCTGGTGCCGGCGGAACTGGAGATCGACGAGTTCGACGGCACGACGTGGGTCGGCGTGGTGCCGTTCCGCATGGAGGGCATCGCGCCCCGGCGACTGCCGAGCCTGCCGTGGGTGTCGGCATTCGCTGAGCTGAACCTCCGGCTGTACGTGCGGTACCGCGGCAAGCCCGGCGTCTTCTTCATCAGCTTGGACGCCGCCAATCCACTGGCGGTCTGGACGGCCAGGCGGTTCTTTCACTTGCCGTACTTCAATGCCCAGATGACCGCCACGCGGGATGGTGAGGCGATCGACTACCATTCCCGCCGGGTCGGCCCCGGCACGCCCGTCACCTTCAAGGGACGCTACTGGCCCACGTCCGACGTCTACCGCGCCACCGCCGGCTCGCTCGAGCATTTCCTGATCGAGCGCTACTGCCTGTTCACGAAGACCCCCGCCGGCGTCATGCTCTGCGGCGAGGTCCACCACGCCCCATGGCCCGTCCAGCGGGCCACAGCCGAGATCACCGAAAACACCATCGCCACCGGGCAGGGCATCCCGATCGACGGCCCACCGGCGTTGCTGCACTTCAGCCGGTCGATCGACGTGGCGCTGTGGCGATTCACCCGGGCGGATGCCGCGGTTACGGCGGCGTCGCAATAGCAACTCCGACCGTGGCATGGGCGTCCCGCCCATGCGTGTGGATTGAAATGGACGTCCCATTTGTTCCAGATCCGCTTCGACCAAGCTACCAAACCAAAAACAAAATCTCCTGACCCAACTCAGTGCATGGGCGAGACGCCCATGCCACGGCCAATTCACCGACGTCCACACCTTGATCCGCTTAGCGTGCTTGGCGTTCTTGGCGCGAGAACGAAGCCAACCGCGATCACCGGAGGTCTCAGGGGTTCGCCGCATGGACGCCAGCCGCCGCCCTGCATAAAGTACGTGAACTTCGGAACCTGGCCCCCATCACAGATGAGCGACACGCTTCGCCTGGACCCCGAGACGTTGCTGACGGCTTACGCGCAGGGCGTCTTCCCCATGTCCGACCGTGACGGCACGGTGCGGTGGTACACCGCCGACCCGCGCGGCGTGCTGCCGTTGGACGAACTGCACGTCCCGAAAACCCTCGCCACCCTCGTGCGGCAGCAGAAGTTCGACGTCCGCATCAACTACGACTTCGAGGCCACGATGCGCGGCTGCATGAGCAACCGTGAGGAAGGGTCCTGGATCAGCGACGACCTGATCGCCGCCTACAAACGCCTGCACGAACTGGGCTTTGCACACAGCGTCGAGACGTGGTTGAACGGCCAACTCGTCGGTGGCCTGTACGGCGTCAGCCTTGGTGGGGCGTTCTTCGGTGAAAGCATGTTCCACCGCGTCAGCGATGCCAGCAAGGTCGCGCTCGTCCACCTCGTCAACCGCCTGAACGAACGGGGCTACCAACTGCTCGACACTCAGGCCTCCACCGAACACCTCCGCCGGTTCGGCTGCATCGACATCCCCGCCAGCCAATACCTGCGCCTGCTGAAGTCCGCGATGAAGAAGCAGTGCGTGTTCGGCTAGCGCCACGCGTCGCCGCCTCCCTCTTCTGTAGGACAGGCATTCCTGCCTATCTCTCCCCCCGGCTTTCTCTCCCCCGTATTCTGTGGCACGGGCATTCTTGCCTGCGTCTCTTATCTTCCAGTGGGACGGACATTCTCGTCTGCCCCTCCTCGCGCGATCGTTGCGCTTTCATCGACGGAGAAGAGACGCGAAGGCGCGAAGCCGCGAAGGGATCGCGAAGGACACTCTTCCACCCGGTGCGGCGACGGCGGTATGGGTAAGGCAAGACCCGAATCCGTGCACCATTGTGCACCATTTTGCACCATCGGGTGAGGACGATGGAGGTTTATGCGCGAAGCGCGTCGGCTATTCAGTTGTCAAAGAGCACGCTATCCATCTCTACGGACGCGCTGCGCAACTGAGGCAGATTCAGCGCAACGCTCCTCGTTTTCCTTCGCGTCCTCCTTCGCGCCTTCGCGCCTTCGGGTCTCTTCATTTCTAAAAAGTAGAGACAGACAAGAATGTCCGTCCCACCAGGAAGATGAAAGACAGAAAGAGACACAGGCAAGAATGCCTGTGCCACAGAAGAGCGGCAAAGAGAATACCGGGGGGAGATGAATACGGGGGGACAGACAGGCAGGAATGCCCGTCCTACAGAAGAGGGCGACGCGGCTCCGGGCGTCGAACGCAATGGCGCGCGTGGCCCATCGCCTATTCGCCGATCACTTCTCCGCGGGCTCGATTGTCACGGTCAAGCCCTTGCTCTCGAACTGGTCCTTGTACAGCTCGGCCCGTTCCTTGTGGGTGACCAGCAGCAGCGTCAGGCCGGTGTCGTTGGCCTCGCGCATGCGGGTCTCGGCGTCCTGTTTGTTCAGGGGGGTCAGCTCGACAATCGTGTCGATCACGAACTTGAAGTCGTTCTTGTCGTCGTTGTGCAGCAGCACCTTCCACGGCGGCAGCATGCCGGGGGGCTTGCGCTTTGGGGCGCTCTTGGTCGACTTGCGCGGCTTGGTCGCGGTGGCGTTGCCGCCCTCGCTGGGTGCTGCCGGCGTGGGGGCGCCGGCGTCGCTTGGGGATTCCTTCGGTTCGTCTGCCATACAGCCTTCCTCCTTAGCCCGCGTTGGGAACGGGCCACGGTTCACCTGTTCATTATAGCGATGCGCGACCGACTTGGCACCGCAATAGTTCTCGCGGCACCCGCTGCGATATAGTGGGGCCATGCACGTCGCGACGAACGAGCCCAGCCGACTGATCGCCGGCGCCATGAGCGGCACGAGCGCCGATGGCGTGGATGTCGCGATCGTGCGAATCGTCGGCAGCGGCATGACGATGCGGGCGACGATCGTCCACCACCTCGCCCATGCGTTCGATGCGTCGTTGAAGCAGAAGATTTTTGCGATTCGCGGCAGTGGCACGGTCGCGTTGCGAGATTTAGCGGAACTGGCACACGACCTCTCGCTGGCCTACGCCACCGCCATCAACGCGGCGTTGCGAGCGGCCCACCTGTCGGCCGACGCGCTGACGGCTATCGCGGCGCACGGGCAGACGTTGTTCCACGCGCCGCCCCTGACGATTCAATGGCTCGACCCCGCGCTGCTGGCCGCCCGCGTGGGGTGCCCCGTCGTCAGCGACTTCCGCCGGGCCGACTGCGCCGCCGGCGGGCAGGGGGCGCCGCTGGTGCCGTTCGCCGATTACATTGTATTTCGCGATGCCGCGAAGCACCGCGTGCTGTTGAACATCGGCGGCATCGCCAACCTGAGCTCCATCCCCGCAGGTGGGGCGATCGACGACGTGATCGCGTTCGACACCGGGCCGGGCAACTGCATCAGCGATCATCTCTGTCGGCAGCTCGACCCCACCGGGCCGGGTTACGACGCGAACGGCGCGCGGGCGATGGCGGGGCAGGTGGACGCGCGTCTCGTGGAGTCGGTGATGGCCGCCGACTACTTTCGCCAGCCCCCGCCCAAGAGCACGGACGTGCCGACGATGATCGACCTGTTCGAGCGCGCCCGCGCCACGGCTGGAACGCCGTTGCCCGCCGCCGACCTGCTCGCCACGGCGTGCGCGATCACGGCAGCGTCGATCCTGACTGCCTTTCGCGCCGCGGTGGGCGACGCGCCCGCCGAGTGGGTGGTCAGTGGCGGCGGGGCGAACAACGGCGCGATCATGCGGGCGCTGGGGCAGCGCGTCCCGACATTGCTGCGCAGCGAAGACCTCGGCGTCGACGCCGCCGCGAAGGAGGCCCTGGCCTTCGCCCTCCTCGGCGCCGCCACGCTCGACGGCGAACCGGGCAACCTGCCGAGCGTCACCGGCGCATCGCGCCGCGTGGTGGGGGGAACGGTCACGCCCAGGCCCGGCTGATCGCGCAGCACGATCCACCTCGACATTATCAGCCCCGGCACGATCCGCGCCACCGCGATCAGGAATCCGCGGACACCGAACCCATTCGTTCGGGTCGCCAAACGGTTCGTTGTGCTGCGCAACACGGATCGTGATGAATTGATGCGCGGACCCGTCGTCCTGAGAGGGCGTTTCAAAACAGGGTTGAGGTCGTTGGCCGGCTCGTGGCATGGGCGTCTCGCCCATGCGTGTCGACTGGAACGCGAGGCGCAATTAATGACCTGTTGCGCCGGCCACGCGGTATTGATCCAATGGAACCATCCGACCCCACGCACGCATGGGCGAGACGCCCATGCCACGGCCGGAGCGGACCGAGCCTTGTCATTTGACACCCGCTGAGGCACTCCGAAGCATCTATTCGAGGCGTCGGACAGAAGAGATCCTTCGGAGTACCTCAGGATGACGAACGCGCGGTTTCATCATGATCCGCATAACACGTCCGTTCTCGTGAGCTGACCGTACGGGCGCGCTCTGCGCCCGTAAAGGCGCGGAGCGCGCCCGTACGAGCACGGAGCTCGCCCGTAAAGGCGCAGAGTGCGCCCGTACGAGCACGGAGCGCGCCCGTAAAGGCGCAGAGCGCGCCTGTACGAGCACGGAGCGCGCCCGTAAAGGCGCAGACCGCGCCCGTACGAGCACGGAGCGCGCCCGTACGAGCACGGAGCGCGCCCGTACGAGCGCGGAGCGCGCCCGTACGTGCGCGGAGCGCAAACGTACGAGCGCGGAGCGCGCCCGTACGAGCGCGGAGCGCGCCCGTACGTGCGCGGAGCGCAAACGTACGTGCGCAGAGCGCAAACGGACGTGGCCGCGGCCTGCACGTACGTGTTGCCAAGCCGCTGGAACGTGTTAGAGCGGATTTCCGCACGTCGTCGCGGCAGTGCCTTGTGGCACGGGTTTTCAACCCGTGTTTCATTGGAGCAGATCACGGGTTGAAAACCCGTGCCACGCTACGCAGAGCTGCAGCCCACTCTAGTGATCAGCGGGTTCATGTTGCTGACCAAGATGTACGCCGGGTGCCAGAGGTCGGCGTACTCGCAGACCTGTGTCTTCCCGCGCGGCCGAAGGCACAGGTCTCGGCGTACCGCGACCTGTGGCACCCAGCCGCGACATCAACGTGCGCACCGCTCCATTCGGCAAGAACACCCCTCGTCGCGGGCGCAGGTGATGGCGTGGCGGCGTGGGTGTGGTCTAATCTCCGTTATGAACGACCGCTCGCATCTGCTGACGGAACAACGGCTGGCCGACTCGATGAACCTCGACGCGATGAACGTCGCCGACGCGGTGGCGCTGATGAACCGGCAGGACCAGATCGCGATTGACGCGGTGACGGCCGAGCGGGCGAACGTCGCGCGGGCGATCGACCTCGTCGTGGCGGCGCTGTCGCGCGGCGGGCGGTTGATCTACGTGGGGGCGGGCACGAGCGGACGGTTGGGGGTGCTGGACGCATCCGAATGTCCCCCGACGTTTCGCACCGACCCCGAAACTGTGCAGGCGATCATCGCCGGGGGTGAGGCTGCCGTCTTCCGATCGCAGGAGGGGGCCGAGGACAACGCCGCCGCGGGCGCCGATGCGGTGGACGCGAAGGACGTGGGGCCGAACGACGTCGTCTTCGGCATCGCCGCCGGCGGCACGACGCCGTACGTGCATGGAGCGCTGCGGCAGGCGACGCAGCGCGGCGCGAGGACCGTCTTCCTCTGCTGCGTTGCCGACGTGCCGAACGAGCCACCGGTGGACGTGGTGATTCGCCCGCTGACCGGGCCGGAGGTGGTGACGGGTTCCACGCGCCTGAAGGCGGGCACCGCCACGAAGCTGGTGCTGAACACCGTCACCACGCTGGCGATGGTGCAGCTCGGCAAGGTGTACGGCAATTTGATGGTCGATCTGCGCTGCTCGAACGACAAGCTGTGGGAGCGCGGGGCGCGCATCGTGGCGGCAGTGACAAACCTCGATCGCGACGCGGCGCTGACCGTGTTGCGGGCGGCCAACGGGTGGGTGAAAGCGGCGATCGTGATGCACGAGCGGGACGTGAACGAAAAGGAAGCGACCCGCCTGCTGCATGCAGCCGACGGGTCGCTTCGCGTTGCGTTGTTGCCGTCGCCTGGTGGGCCAGGGGGCAGCAAGAAAGCTTAGGCGGCTTCGGCGACGTTTTCCTGTTCGTCGTCGAGATCGTTGTTGATCGAGATCTCGACCTCCGCCTCGCTGCTCTGCTGGATCAGCTGGTCGATCAGCTGCTCGATGTGGCGGGCGGTCTGGTTGAACGCGAAGTGCTGTTCGACGCGGGCGCGCATCGTCTTGCCGAGCTTGGCCCGGTAGGCCGGCTCGCGGATGATCTTGCTGACGCGCTCGATGTAGGCGGCGGTGTCGCGGCCGCTGATCGTGCCCTCGCTGCCGACGAACGACGCCGCCTGAGACTGCTCGGCGCTATCGCCCCAGCGCATCGCGACGACCGGCCGTTCCATCGCCATCGCCTGCAGCACGCCGGTGGCGCCGGCCGCGGGGAACTCGGTGAGGTACAAATCGGCGATGCGGAGGAAGCCGGGCAAATCCTTCCGCTTGCCTGCGTAGCCGACGCGCTTGCCCACTCCAGCCGACTCGAACTTGCGCTTCTGCCACGCGAGGTCACCGTCGCCCACCAGCAGGTAGATGGCGTGGGGGTGGGCACGGAGGATGTTGATGACGGTCTCGACGAACTCGCCGCTCATGGCGTTGTCGAGGTCACCGGCGGCCGTGGCGAGCACGATCGCCTGTTCCGGAATGCCGTAAGCGCTGCGCTGCGGCGCGGGGCCGTTGGCGTCGTCGACGTCGATGCCTTCCAGGATGAAGTTGCTCTCGACGCTGTTGCGGTTCCAGTGCGTCTTGTCCAACTCGAAGCGGTTCTGGTCGACGTAGGTGACGCAGTCGATGCCACCGGCGTACAGCGGGCTGCGGCGCACGAGGTTCATCTTCACGCGGGCCACGTCCCAGTCGGCCACGATCGCGGCGACGGGGTCGGCCTGCGTGGTGTCGAAGATGACCACGTCGATCTGGTCCTTCACCAACTGGTCGGCCAACTGCCGGCTGGCGGTGACGAGGTCGCCGTCGAGCGGGGCGATCCACGCGGACACCTTCAGCTTGGCCAAGGTTTCCAAAGTGTCCTTGGCGCGCTTGGCGCTGGGCAGGGCATAGGTGGCCTGCGTGAGGGCCGACTTCTCGCGGCGGGCTGCGGCGTCGGTCACGTAGACCTGCAGCTTGAACCGCTTGGTGTCGTAGTGCTTGGCAAAGCTGCGCACCGCGCGGCCGGTCGCGTCGTCGTCGGCAATGCCGGAGACGATGTAGGCGATCTTCGTCAGCTTGTTGTTCCACTCGATGCTCTCGGGCGCGGCCCAGTCGATGCCCTGCGCGGCGCGGGCATACTGCGTGGCGACGAACTGACAGTTCTCGCGGTCGGCGGTGTAGCTGCCGTTCTGCCCGAGGTCGAACGCCATGCCACTGGCGATGGCTTCCAGACCCAAGGCATATTCACGCCGTGCGATCGCGCTGCTGCCGAACCGAACGGTCGGCTGCGCCCGCATGTCGGCCAGGCCCAGGAAGCTGCTGACGCTGACGAACTGGTTCAGCACCTTCTGGTCCGAGTAATCGATCGCCTCCAGGCTCTGCAGCATGTGCTGATGCGCCTGGCGAAGGTCGAGCATGGCATGGGCATGATGGGCCAGGAACTTCTCGGCGCTGTTGGGCGACTCCTGGTACACCTCCAGCTGCGCGGGTTCGACCGTCTCACCTTTGTTCACGCGATCCACAAGTTCCATCAACGATGCCATGGGCCAGATCCTTTCGTAACGACCGTGCGGGGTACAACGATTATGCGATGCATATCGGGCCGTTACCCACGCGACATTAGCGCCACAGTTCGCCTATTTTCACGACCGATAATGGACGGCGCGGGGAGGGTAATGGAGCGTGGGGCAACCAAGTTGAACCGCCAAGAACGCCAAGGACGCCAGGAAGGCAAAAGCTAACGCGGCGGCAGGAAGGTGGCGATTGGGCGGGTGGCGCGAGGGCGCTCAGGGCATGGCATGGGCGTCTCGCCCATGCCTGTGGACTGAAATGGAGATGCAATTGGTGGCAGCCCGCTTCGGCCGCGCGGGCTACTAGCAAAAAGAACGCTTCGGCCTCATCACAAGCATGGGCGAGACGCCCATGCCACGGTGGAGAGCCGAAACTTCAGCACCCGGCTAATCCGGCGCCACCGTCAACTGCTTCGTCACCGCGGCGAGGCAGGCGATGTCACTGCAGGGTTGGTACTGGAGCGCCAGCCGCAGCGGCGCCTTCGGCGGCGATGACAGGTGCAGCGCGATCGTTATCTCGCCGGCGTACACCGGCAGCAGGTCCGGCGCGAACTCGAACTTCTGCTTGATCGATGGCGGGTAGTCGATCTGCGTGACCGTCGCACCATCGCCACCGGCGACCGAAAGCTGCGTGGCGACCAGGCCGGCGAGCGGTTCGTGGGCGTTGATGTGATAGCCGTCCATCACCGTCACGTTCAGCCACAACTCGGTCGGCGAGACCCAGACCGGTTGGATCGACAGCACGTCCGATGCGCTGGCCTGAAGCGACGCCGCGGGCGCGACCGCGCTCGGTGGTGCCGCAGCGGCGGTCAGGGTGTTGTCGCGGGTCGGCTTGACGTCGGCAGTGGCCCCGATCTCGATCGGCCCCTCCTGCCGCACGTACTTGGCGGCCGCCAGGATCATCGAACTCATGCCCTCGCCCATCTGCTCCATCTGCGGCGCGAATGCCGCGATCGTAGCGCGGGCGGTGGCGCCGTGACCGAGGTCCTGCATCACCATCGCGGCCATTGCGTTACCGCTGGGCAGCGGGCTGTCGCCGGCCACCTTCTGGCGCACGGGCAGTTCGGACGAGTCGACGGCGGTGTAGAAGAAGCCGCCGTTCTTGTCGTCCTCGAACTTCTGCACCATGTCGGTCGCGATCGTGGCGGCAGCGTCCTTCCAACCGTAGCGGCCGTCGGACTCGTGAAGCGCCATCAGCGCTTGGGCGAAGAAGGCGTAGTCGTCCAGAAAGCCCGCATACTTGGCCTTGCCGTCGCGGCTGGTGCGCAGCAGCGTGCCATCGGGCGTGCGGTGATGCGTGAGCAGGAAATTTGCCCCGCGAGCGGCCGCCTCGGTGTACCGCGGTTCGCTGAGCGTACGGCCGGCGATCGCCAGCGCGCGGATCATCAGCGCGTTCCAGCTGGTGATGATCTTCGTGTCCAGCATCGGCTGCTTGCGCGTGTTGCGCACTGCCTTCAGTTTGGCGCGCAACAAGGCAAGGCGGTCCTCCAACTCGTCATCTGGAAACTCGTCGAGGCAGAGGATGTTCTTGTCCGGATCCGATGGGTTGGGCCCGTGCGGGTCGGCGAAGTTCGGGCCGCGGTCGAGGCCGTACACGCGGTTGAACAGCCGCGCGTCGTCGGCGCTGCCCAGCGCCTCTTCGACCTCGGCCGGCGTCCAGAGGTACGACTCGCCTTCCTTGGCATCGGTCTCGGCGTCGAGGGCGGTGTAGAAGCCGCCGTCGGGCGAGGTCATCTCGCGCAGCACGAAATCGAACACGCCGCGCGCGATCTGCGCGTAGCGCGGCCGCTCGGTCTGACGGTACGCCTCGACGTAGGCATGGCCCAGCATCGCGTTGTCGTACAGCATGATCTCGAAGTGCGGCACCAGCCACTGCGCGTCGGTGCTGTAGCGGTGAAAGCCCCCGCCCAGGTGGTCGCGAATGCCGCCGAGCGCCATCGCGTCGAGCGTGTGGGCGACCATCGCCATCTGCTTGGGGTTGGGGTTGTAGAACAGGTGGTCCAGCAGCAGTTCGAGCAGCGTTTCACGGGGGAACTTGGGCGCGCTGCCGAATCCGCCGTACTGCGGGTCGTAGTCGGTCATGGAGTCGCGCACGACGCGGGCGATGAAGTCGTCGTCGATCGTCAGCGTTCGCTCGGCGGCGTGCGGCTGGGCGACCTGCTGGAGGATGTTGGCCAGCTGGCCGGCCGATTTCTCGACCTCGTCTTTTCGGTTCTGCCACGCGTCGTCTAGGCCCTGCAGCACGCTGACAAACCCGGGGCGGCCGTGGGCATCGGTGGGGGGGAAGTAGGTGCCGCCGTAGAACGGGCGCAAATCGGGCGTGAGGAAGACGCTCATGGGCCACCCACCGTGCCGCGTCAGCACCTGCACGGCCGTCATGTACAGCGAGTCGACGTCGGGGCGTTCCTCGCGGTCCACCTTGATGTTGATGAACCGCTTGTTCATCTCGTCGGCGATCGACTCGACCTCGAAGCACTGGCGTTCCATCACGTGGCACCAGTAACAGGTGCTGTAACCGACGGACAGGAAGATCGGCTTGTTCTGCGCCTTGGCCGCCTCGAAGGCTTCCCGGCCCCACGGGTACCAGTCGACCGGATTGTGCGCGTGCTGCAGCAGGTACGGCGAGGTCTCGTCGGCGAGTCGGTTCGTGTGCTTGTGATCTGCCATGTCTACGCGCTCCTTTGCGTCCTTCGCTCCGGTCCCCTCTCAGTTCGGGAGAGGGAGCAAGAGTCGCTAATCTTCCGGCTTCTCGCCCGCCGGGGCCATCTTGACGATCTTGGGGTCGAAACGGGCCAGCACGTCGACCAGGTCGGCCTGCTGCGCCATCACTTCGTTGATGTCCTTGTAGGCGCCGGGCGCCTCATCGATGCCGGCCGACAGCAGCTTCACGCCCTGGCGCTCGAACTGTTCCTTGTAGTGCGCCCAGCGGAACTTTTCCTTGGCGGCGGTGCGGCTCATGCGGCGGCCGGCGCCGTGGCTGGCGCTGGCGAGCGATTCCGGCACGCCGCGCCCGCGCACGACGAACCCCGGCGCTGCCATCGAACCGGGGATGACGCCCAGCACGCCCTTGCCCGCCGGCGTGGCGCCCTTGCGGTGGACGATGACGTCGCGCCCGCCGTGGCGTTCCTTCCAGGCGAAGTTGTGGTGATTCTCCACGCCTGCGATCACCTCCGCGTCGAGCGCCTTCGTGATCTTCTTATGAATGACGGCATGATTGGCTGCCGCGTACTCGCCCATCAGGTTCATGGCGGCGAAGTATTCCTGACCGGCGTCGCTGTCCAGGTCCAACCAAGCCAACCGCCGCAGTTGCGGCGGCAATTCCGGGTGCTTGTCCATCGCCAGCTTCGAGTAATAGTCGGCAATGGCCGCCCCCGTGCCGCGCGAGCCCGAGTGCGTCAGCAGCGCCAGATGCTCGCCAGCGGGCAGGCCGTCGGCATCTTCCTTCACGGTAAGGATGCCGAACTCGGCAAAGTGGTTGCCCGAGCCGCTCGTGCCCAACTGGGCGCTCGCCTTGTCGAAGTTCTTCCGCGCAATGGGCGACACTGACCAGTCGGCCTCCAGCACGGGGTGGTCGGCGCGCTTGCGCAGCTCGCCACCGGTACCGAAGACGGTCTCGCGCTCCAGCGCGCGCTCGAGCGTGGCCGATAGGCGGTGCAGGTCTTTGGCGGGGATGTCGAAGACCGTCAGCCGCATGCGGCAGGCGATGTCGACGCCGACGGCGTAGGGGATGATCGCGTTCTCCGTCGCCAGCACGCCCCCGATCGGCAGGCCGTATCCCTGGTGCGCATCGGGCATCAGCGCCCCCGAGACCGCCACGGGCAACTGCGCGGCGTTCTTCATCTGATCGAGCGCGCCCGCCTCTAGCCCTTCGCCCCAAATGCGGTACGGCGCAGGCTCCGCCCGTGGCACGTAGGTGCTGCGGCGGGCATCCTGGTCGATCAGCGCCTGCGCCAGCATCGCCCAGTGCGTGTGTTCCTTGTAGGCGTTGGGCTCGCGCAGGATCGCCAGCAGATCGCTTTCGATGACGTGCTTGCCCGCCGTGCCGCGGAGCTGCTTGATGAGTTCGAGCGCCACGCCGATGGAGGGGCCGGGCTTGTAACCGAGGTCTAGTAGGTCGCGGGCCTTCATGATGGGGTTATCGTAGTCGATGCAGGCACGGGCGCGAGGGCGGAAAGGATGACTTTTGCAGAGGAACCTGCACGCTTGCTGGCACTCGACACTCACTCCTTCTGTAGCCTCGGGCGCACTTGTCATCCCGATGGGAGCCTTGGCGACCTGAGGGATCTCGACTAACTCACAATGCGCGCCGTGGGAGATCCCTCAGGTCGGCAAGCCTCCCATCGGGATGACGGCTGACGTGGGTGCCGCAATGGCTCACGAGATCGTCAGCGTCGGCCCCTTTGCCTGCGCGTTCTGCCGGGCGACTTCTTCGGCCAGCCGGGTCGCGACGGCCTCCAGCGAGTCCTTCAGCTTCGGGTTCCCCTCGAAGTTGGCGTGGGGTCGGCCGGTGTCGCTGTTGACGCGCAGTTCGGTGAACATCGGGATGGCGCCCAGGTACGGCATGCCCAGTTGGCCCGCGACGCGCTCGGTGCCGCCGCGACCGAAGATGTCGTGTTCGCGGCCAGATTCATCGATGAAGTAGCTCATGTTTTCGATCATGCCCAGCACTGGTGCGCCAAGCTGTTGGAACATGCGCACCGCGCGAATGGCGTCGTCCAGCGCCACCTGCTGCGGCGTGGCGACGACCACCGCGCCGGTGATCGACAGCAACTGGCAGAGCGTGAGCGGCACGTCGCCGGTGCCGGGGGGCAGGTCGACAACGAGGTAGTCCAAATCGGGCCATTCGGTGTTATCCAGCAGCAGTTGCTTGAACGCGCCGTGAGCCATGGGGCCGCGCCAGATGAGGGGCTTGTCTTCTTCCACGAGCGCGCCGATGGTAACGACGTGCAGGCCGTGGACCTGGAACGGCAGCATCTTGTTGCCCCGCACGCGGGGGGCCTGGCCCTTGATCGCCAGCATGGTGGGGAGCGACGGGCCATAGATGTCGCCATCCATCAGGCCGACGCGCGCGCCGGTGCGCTGCAGTGCAACAGCGAGGTTGACGGCGACCGTGCTCTTGCCCACGCCCCCCTTGCCCGCGCCGACGGCGATGATCGTCCTCACCTGTGGCAGCACGCTGCGCGCGCCCTGCCCCGGCGCGGCGGGTCCCGCCGCGGGCGACTGGCCGCCACCGGGTCGGGCGCTCGGCGGGCGGGCGGTGATGTTCAGCTGCACGTTGCCGGCGTTGATCTTGTCCAGCGCCGCCCGCACGCTGCGCTCGATCTGCTGCTGTCCCACCGCCGACGCCAGCTCCAGCGTGATGCGGACGGCGTCGCAGTCGACCACGACCTCCTTCACGAGGTTCAGCGTGACGATGTCCTTGTACAGTTCCGGGTCCTGCACCGTCCGCAACGCGGCGATGACTTGTTCGCGATCAATGGCCATGCCGCGATTATAGGGCACGTGAGCGAGGATGGAACCGTGCGGCATTATGCGGGGCTCTTCACGTAGCATGGGCGTCTCGCCCACGCCTGCGGATTGGAACGAGCGTCGCGATTAGTGGCCGACAGCGCCGCTCGAACGGTAATCCACTAATAAGACTTCTGGCCTCACCACAGGCGTGGGTGGGACGCCCATGCTACGTGCGGAGCGGAATACCTGTCGAAGAACTCCGCAGGATCCCAACGGCGCAGGCTCGGCCGATCGCACAACTTCTTATGGGACAAGTCGATTTTACCATACCCGACGCGAGCCCAGCCCATATGATAAACCCATGCCGACCGCGGAAGAGGCAAATCCCGACACCACCTGGCAAGCCGCCACGGCGTTGCCCGTGGCCGACTGCGCCGGGCCGCACGATGGCGAGGCGGGCACCAGTTCGGGCGTCAACATTCGGCCGGGCAGCGACGACGACGGGTGGATCGTGCCCGAACCGGTCGAGCTGGCCGACGGATCGCACGTCCGACTGTACAAGGACGGCGAGGCGCTGCACGCGGGCCTGAACGCCATCCGCCAGGCGAAGCGCCGCATCTGCCTGCAGTCGTACATCTTTGCCGACGACGAGACGGGCCACACGTTCGCCGATTTGCTCTGCCAGCGCGCCCAGCTGGGGGTGAAGGTCTTCGTCATCTTCGACTCGTTCGGCTCGCTGACGCCCGCGGTGCTATGGCGGGAAAAGCCGGCGATGTTCGACCGTATGCGCCGCGCCGGCGTGCGCGTTCACGAGTTCCACCCGTTCCGCCCGTGGGAGGGCAACTCGAGCTGGCGGCCGTTGAACCGCGACCATCGCAAGGTGCTCATCTGCGACGACGACGTCGCCGGCATGGGCGGGCTGAACGTCGGCCAGGAGTATGCCGGGTCTTGGGTGATCAAGAGCAAGACCAAGTGCGACCCGTGGCGCGACAACGCGATCGGCGTGCGCGGGCCGGCGGTGCGGCAACTGCTGCACGCCTTCGCGCGGGCCTGGAACTACGGTGTGCACGGCGGGCCGATCCGCCGGGCGGAATACCGCTGCAACCTGCGCGAGGGTGACTTCGGTGTGCTGGCGAGCGTGCCGACGATCCACAGCCCGCTGCGACCGTTCTTCGTCGACTTGCTGACGAACGCGCGCACGAGCATCGACATGACGATGGCCTACTTCGCGCCCGACGACGACCTGGTCGGCGCGCTGCTGAAGGCCGCCAAGCGCGGCGCGCGGGTGCGACTAATGCTGCCCAGCCGCAGCGACGTGAAGGCGCTGATCATCGCGGCCCGCTCGTTCTACGAGCGCCTGATGGACGCCGGCATCGAGATCTACGAGCGCCAGGGCGTCGTGCTGCACGCCAAGACGATGTGCGTCGACGGCTACACGTCGATCGTCGGCTCGGCGAACCTGGACACGCGCAGCATCGAGTTCAACCTCGAACTGTCGGCCATCATTCGTAACGCCGAGTTCGGCCAGCAGATGCGCGATTTGTTCGACAACGACGTCCGCTACGCCCACCGGATCGACCCCGACGTGTGGCGCTCGCGGCCGTACCGGGATCGGATGATCCAGTGGATGGTCAGCCGGGCGCGATACCTGTTGTGAGTTTCTCTTGCCCCTCTCCCGGTACGCCGGGAGAGGCTGGGTGAGGGTGATTCGTACTTCCGAGTATCGTCAGCAGTGCGAAATCACCCTCACCCTAACCCTCTCCCGGAGTACCGGGAGAGGGAACTGAATCACCGCCCCCTTACCTGCTTCCTATATGCCCCCGGCGTGTTGCCCACCTCATCCCCGAACACCACGGTGAAATAGCTGGCCGTCGAGAACCCGCTGGCGGTGGCGATCTGGGGGATCGTCAGTTCCGTCTCGCTCAGCAGTTGCTTGGCGCGCTCGATCCGACATCGCTTGATCTCGTCGAACACGCTGCGGCCCAGCACGGCGCGGAACCGGCGCTCGAGCTGGCGGCGCGAGATGACGACCGAGCGCGACACATCGTCGACCGAAATATTGGCCGCGGCGTGGTCCCGGATGTATCGCACGGCGGCGGCGACGTCGCGGTCGTTGATCGCCAGCACGTCGGTCGATTGCCGCGTGATGATGCCGGTGGGGGGGATCTGCATCCGGCTTGGCGGCACGCGCTCGCCCGACAGCATGCGCTCCAGCAGCGCCGCCGCCTCGAAGCCGATGCGGTCGGTCGCCATATTGATGCTGGAGAGCGGCGGGAAGGCCAGGCTCTGAATGAGGTCGTCGTTGTCGACGCCCAGGATCGCGACCTCGTCGGGTACCTTCACCCGGTGCGCGCGGCACTGGTCGAGCACCGCCAGCGCCGCCGAGTCCGTCGCCGCCATTACGGCCAGGGGGCGCGGCAGGCGGAACAGCGCGGTCGACAGGTCGGCCTCGGTCGCGATCAGCTCGTTGCTATTGTTGGTTTCCGATAATCGCTGCGAAAAGGCCTTGTGTCGCAATCTCGCGAACTGTCGATCGACCGGCGAGTAGAACGCGAAGCTGCGGAAGCCCAGGCGCAGGAAATAGTCGGCCCCGGTGCGGCCGACCGACAGGTCGTCGGCGACCACGGAGGGCATGTCCGCCTCGCCGAGGGCGCTGGAGATGTTGACCACCGGCACACCGGCCCGGTGGAGGTCGGCCGCAATGTCGGGCGACAACGCCTGCACGATCCAACCGTCAAATTCCGCAGGGGAATCCAACCCGCCCCAGCTGTTTACCCCTTGGACCTTGCATTCCCACGACTTCGTGAAGGCAAAGCTGGAGATCCCGCGCAACACGCCGCGCGAGTAACCACCCATGTTGTTGACCATGACGGCAATGCGCTTTGCGCGGCCCACCGAGGGTGTCGCGGCGTCCGGTAACCGTGCTGGCGAGGCTTTGGCCATGTCGCAAAGTTAAAAAGCTTCGGCGGAAAGTTCAATCGTCACGCGTGCGTTTGCAATGTATGTTTCTCACCATGCGAATTCTTATCTCCGGTGCGGCTGGCTTCCTGGCGTCCCATCTGACCGACCTCCTGCTTGGGCAGGGACACGAGGTCGTCGGCATGGATAACTTCATCACGGGCAAGCCCGAGAACATCAAGCACCTCGAAGGCAACAAGAAGTACACGTTCATCAAGCGCGACGTGATCGACTCTGTCGCCATCGACGGCCCCGTCGACCGCATCTACCACATGGCCAGCCCGGCCAGCCCGATCGGCTACGTGAAGCACCAGATCGCCACGCTGAAGGTCAACAGCGAGGGCACCTGGAAGCTGTTGGAACTGGCCGAGCAGAAGAAGGGTCGCTTCCTCATGGCCAGCACGTCCGAGTGCTACGGTGACCCGGCCGTCCACCCGCAGCCCGAGAGCTACTGGGGCAACGTGAACCCGATCGGCATGCGCAGCATGTACGACGAGGCCAAGCGTTTCAGCGAGGCCTGCACGATGGCCTACCACCGCGAGCGCGGCGTGGCCACCCGGCTCATCCGCATCTTCAACACCTACGGCCCGCGCATGGACCCCTACGACGGCCGCGTGGTCATCAGCTTCATCCGTCAGGCGCTGAACAACGAGCCGCTCACCGTGTTCGGCGATGGCATGCAGACGCGCAGCCTTTGCTACGTCTCTGACCTCGTCCGCGGCATCAACCTGACGATGGAGAGCGACTTCGTCGAGCCGATCAACCTCGGCAACCCGAACGAGCTGACGATCCTGGATATCGCCAAGGAGATCTTGGCGCTGATCCCCGAAAGCACGAGCAAGATCATTCACCAGGCGATGCCGCCCGATGATCCGAAGGTCCGCAAGCCCGACATCAGCCGCGCCAAGGCGATCCTCGGCTGGGAACCGGTGGTCACCCGCACCGAAGGTCTCGGCAAGATGATCGAGTTCTACCGCGACACCCTCGCGAAGAAGCCCCACGTGGCGGCGTAAGGCTGACCCTGGCGGAACTGCCAAGGCGGAAGCCGGACTCACCCACCGGCTTCCGCTTTTTCATGCGCTATAGGTGCGGCGGTTGATGCTTAATGCGTGGTATCGCTCTTCTGTAGGACAGGCATTCCTGCCTGTCTCTCCCCCCGTCTGCCTCTCCCCCCCCCGTATTCGCTTTGCCTCTCTTCTGTGGCACAGGCATTCTTGCCTGTGTCTCTTCTCATGCGTTGCGCCGTCACAGATGCAAAAGAGACGCGAAGGCGCGAAGGCGCGAAGCAAGACGCGAAGGAGGATCGAAAAGGGAACGCGGCCTCGTGTCGGGACGGCGGTCTGGGTAACGCAAAACGCGAATTTGTGCACCATTTTGCACCATTGTGCACCATCAGGTGAGGACGATGGGGGGCCACGACGGCTCGCACGTCAGCTATTCGGTTGTCAAAGATCACGCTATCCATCTCTACGGACGCGCTGCGCGATTGAGGTGGAACCAGCGCAACGCGCTCCGCATTTCTTCGCATCCTACTTCGCGCCTTCGCGACTTCGCGTCTCTTCCTCTGCCTAATCGCGGCTAGCGCCGCGCGGCAGACGAAGATGTCCGCCGGACCAAAGGCATAAGACACAGGAGAGACAGATAAGAATGTCCGTCCCACCAGCAAAGGCAAAGACAGAAGAGACACAGGCAAGAATGCCTGTGCCACAGAAGAGAGGCAGAGAGAATACGGGGGGAGAGGCGGACAGGGGGAGAGACAGGCAGGAATGCCTGTCCTACAGAAGAGGGGAAGCCGCGGGCCAGACGAGAACAGGGGCGGGCCGGGTGGCCTGCCCCTGGGGCGTTGCTCGGAATGGGCGTCACCGCTGAAAGATCACTTCAGCTCGACGGTCCAGTAGGCGTTGTCCAGGAACGTCTTCCAACTGGAATACCGCGCGTCGGCCAACCGGATGCTGATGACCGGGCTGCGTTTCGGCTTGATCGGCTTGGTGATCAGGTGCATCTTCGCCTGCTCGGGCGTGCGGCCGCCTTTCTTCACGTTGCACTTCACGCAGCAGCAGACGATGTTGTCCCAGCTGGCCTTGCCGCCCTGGCTTTTGGGCTTCACGTGGTCCAGCGACAGTTCGGTGGTGCTGAACTTCTTACCGCAGTACTGGCACTTGCTGCCGTCGCGCGCGTAGATGTTTCGGCGGTTGAACTTCACGTCCTGGCGGGGCAGCTTATCGTAACCCACCAGCCGGATGATGCGCGGCACCGCGATCTGGAGCCGCACGGTGTGGATCCAATCGTACTCCTCGGGCTCAAACTCGGCCTTCAACTGGCTGAGCTCGGTCCACTCCGTAAAGTCCATGTTCGTCCAGCGCGATTGCCCGGCGGCGTCGGTGTCGATATGGACGACCTCGGCCAGGTCCTTGCACAACATCGCGAACGCGCGGCGGACGTTGATGACGCGGATCGCCTGGTAGTGCTTGTTCAGCACCAGCACGTTCGCGTTTAACGCGGAGACTACGTTTGCCAGTGGACTGGCACCGAAGGGGTGGCTTGATTCCAGGTTCATAGGGACGCTGAACCTCGCTTTGCGCAAATCGGATGGCGTGAACGGGCCACTGATGGACCCACAATTCCCGCCCGCGGTCGGACGCAAATTCTAGCCCGCCGTCCATACAAAGGCCACACAAAACGGCCGGGACCGGTGCGATCTAACTAAAAACAAATTTTTGAGGGGTGCGACACGTTATACCTGTGCGCGTAGAGTCAGTGGACCTGGCTAAGGTTGAGGACGTTATTCCTTGCGCGTTGGGCGTTCAGCCGGAACCGGAAGTTTATGATGCGATTCATCGCCATCCTTGCCCTGTTCACCACCATCACGCTGGGCACCGCCCACGCCGCGTCGCCCAAGGCCAAGCACGTGCAGGCCGACCTGCTGGCCGACGTCTCGAACATTGCGCCCGGCAAGCCGTTCACGGTGGGCGTGCGGTTGAAGATGACGCCGCACTGGCATACTTACTGGCTGAACCCGGGCGATTCCGGCCAGCCCGTCAAAGTGAATTGGAACCTGCCCGAGGGGTTTACTGCGGGCGATTTGCGCTTTCCGGTGCCCACGCGGTTCATGCAGCCGGGCGACATCGTCGGATATGGATACGAAGACGAGGTGATGCTGCTGGCGACCCTCACGCCCCCGGGCAACCTATCGACCGGCTCGCCCGTACCGCTGACCGCGAACGTGTCGTGGCTGGTCTGCAAGGACGTCTGCATCCCCGGCCGGGCCACCGTCGCGCTGAGCTTGCCCGTGGCGGCTACTGGTGGATCCGCCCCGCCGGCCCATGAATCGCTGTTCCAGGAATGGGCCGCCCGGGTGCCCACGGCACCGGCCGAGGTGCTGGTGGACGGCAAGATCGCGTCGGTTCGAAAGCAAGCGAACGACCAGTACGTTGTGGAACTGCGCTGGACCAAGCCCGTGCAGAACGTCGAGTGGTTTGCCCCACCGACCGGCGACGTCGAGTTCAGCGAGGCGAAGGTCGAACACAACGGCGATTCGTCGACCGTCACGTTTACCGCTCGGCCGTTCAGCAGCGATACCCCTACAGATTTCAAATCCCTCGTGGCGACGGTCGCCTACGTGGGCCAAGACGGTAATCGCCGCGGCATCGATGTGCCGCTGGCAGCCCTGGCAGAGGCAAAATAGAGAAGGAGACTCTCGTATGCGTAGCGTAAATTTGTTCGTGGCGGCATTGATGATGGTTGGTTTCGTGGCGAACTTCGCCAAGGCGGACGTGAAGGTCGGCGATATGGCGCCGTCGTTCACGCTGGAAGACCAGAACGGCAAGACCCACTCGCTGAGCGACTACGCCGGCAAGGTCGTGGTGCTGGAATGGTTCAACGACGAGTGCCCGTACGTGCAGAAGCACTACAAGGAAGGGCACATGAACGCCCTGGCCAAGCAGTACGAAGGCAAGGAAGTCGTGTGGCTGGCGGTGAACTCGTCGAACTTCACGGCCAACGACAAGAACAAGTCGATCGCCGAGAAGTGGTCGATCGACCGTCCGATCCTGAACGACGCCAGCGGCGCCACCGGTAAGGCCTACGGCGCCAAGACGACCCCTGACATGTTCGTCATCGGCACCGACGGCAAGGTGCTGTACAAGGGCGCCATCGACAACAACAGCGACAGCGAGACGAGCAGCATCGCCTCGGCCGAGAACCACGTCGCCAAGGCCCTGGACGAAGTGCTGGCCGACAAGCCAGTCACCAAGGCCGAAACCAAGCCTTACGGCTGCAGCGTGAAGTACGCCAAGTAAGGCTTACCGACCGCTAGCTTGAGACGATTGATGCGAAGGACCTCCTGACACGTCAGGAGGTCTTTCTCGTTTTGGAAGCAATACGACCGCGGAGACGCGGAGAGCGCGGAGACAGAGGGAGGGGGAGGAGTAGCTTGGAGTTGTGCTCTCGAGGAGAGTGTCGCGATGGTCGTTTTCCGGGGAGCGTGTCAAAGATTTTCGTCGCGGTTGGCTTTACCGTGGCATGGGCGTCTCGCCCATGCTTGTCGTGACGCCGGAAGACAAGATTAATTGCAGCGGCATGGTCGGCGCAACGGCCTGCAAATTGCATTTCTCGTTCCAGTCAAAACGCATGGGCGGGACGCCCATGCCACGGGCGAAGCGTCCTCCGCGTCTCCGCGGTGAAGCATTTCCTTCTGCATCTACCGCCGCGACATCAGCAGCAGCGTGGCGGTGAGCAGTTGCAAAGCGATGGCGGCGAGCAAGGCGTCGACGCGTTGGTCGGGGTTCAGGTAGGCGTAGAGCAGCGCGCCCAGCGCCAGGATCTGGACGATGCCGGCCAGTAGCTTGGGGACGGAGAAGTCGTGGTCGGGCTGTTCCCGCTGGCGCTTCAGTTCATGCAATATCTGCTCGGCCAGCAGTTCCAGCTTCGCCGAGCTGGCGGGGGGCGTCGCGGTCGACACTTGCCCCGAAGTGGCGGCTGCGGGTAGCGCAGCGGTGGGTTTGCCGGAGCCGGTGACCATGGGTTGGGCGAGCATGCGGATCGCCGGTGACGGTGAGCCCGCGGCCGGTTGTGACGGTGGGGGGAAGCTGCGTTCGTGGTCGACCGCGGGGGCATCGTGGTCGGCCGGGTGCGATGTGTCGGCGGGCAGGGTGGGGTGGCGCTCGATGTACTCGATCGCCTCCTTCAGCGTGGTCGCGATGTGTTCCGGCCGAACGGTCATCTCCTGCTCGGCCGCGGGGGACTTGGACAGGCCCGGCGCGCTGAACAGCACCGTGCGGCAACCGGCCGCAATGCCGGCCTCGATATCGCGCGGGGCGTCGCCGACCACCCAACTGCGGGAAAGGTCCAAGGCCAGCGTGCGGGCGGCCTCCAGGATCATGCCGGGCTTGGGCTTGCGCAACTGGCTGTCGTGGCGATATTCCTCAACAGTGCCG
Source organism: Tepidisphaeraceae bacterium (assembly GCA_035998445.1). Classification (NCBI taxonomy): domain Bacteria; kingdom Pseudomonadati; phylum Planctomycetota; class Phycisphaerae; order Tepidisphaerales; family Tepidisphaeraceae; species Tepidisphaeraceae bacterium. The sequence continues at coordinate 205,091 of DASYHQ010000041.1, forward strand.
TCGGGGTGATACGGGCAGAAGGCGTGGCGATCGATGACCGCGCCGGGGTGGCTGCCCAGCAGCAGTTCATCCAGCCGTGCGTTGACGGCGTGGACGGCGTCCTCGTCGAACATGCCGCGCGCCACACCGCTCTGGTTGCTGACGACGATCGCCGCGTACCCCAGTTGCCGCGTCCGCGCCACCGCGGCGGCGGCGCCGTCGACCAGCACGACCTTCGCGGGGTCGCCAAGGTACGCGTCGCAGGCGATCAGCGTGTTGTCTCGATCGAAGAAGATGGCGGGACGCTTCATGACGACCGGATTAGAACCGATGGGCGTTGCCGTGGGCAAATTTACAGAAGGTTTGGGACTCCGGTCCCCTCTCCCGGTACGCCGGGGGAGGGTTAGGGAGGGGGCCGAGCGCCACGCATCACGAAGACGTGCAGAGCCCCCTCCCCAGCCCTCCCCCGCGCGCGTACGCGGGAGAGGGGGCAAGAAGGAGGACTCCATTTAGCGTTGAGCCTGCGTCGCGCGCAGCGCCTCGTACAACCCGATCCCCGCAGCGGTCGAGAGGTTCAGGCAGCGTTCTCCCGCGGCTTGTGGAATGCGGAGCGTCTGATCGGGAAAGCGCGATAAGACGTCATCGTCGATGCCGTGCGTCTCGCTGCCGAAGACGAGCCAGTCGCCGTCGCGAAAGTCCGCTTGCCAGAGGCCGCGGTCGGCCTTGGTGGTGAACAGCCACATCCGCCCGTCACCCACCGCGGCCAGGAACGCCGCGGCGTCGTCGTGGACGGTGAGCTTCAGGCGTGGCCAGTAGTCCATCGCGCTGCGCTTCAACTGCTTGTCCGACAGGATGAACCCCAACGGCCGCACGAGGTGCAGTTCCGTGCCCGTGGCCACGCACATGCGGGCGATGTTGCCGGTGTTCGGGGCGATCTGGGGCCGCAGGAGCGCGACCTTGGTCGAGTGGGGCGGGAGGATTGAAGAAGCTTTCGACATTCGGTCTTCGCGGGCAGGGGGATTGAATGACCAATGACCAAACCAGAATGACCAATCAATCACCAATGACCAATACCCAAGTCAGGTTCCCGTCTTCATTGTTCATTGGTGCTTGGTCATTCATTGGTCATTCTGGTTTGCTCATTGGTCATTCTTCACCCGCCCTGATACACAATCGCCCCTTCCCGATCCGCCTGAATGAACTTCTCCGTCTCGTGGCAGAACGCCGTCAGTCTTCCCCGCGGGTCGGTGGCGGCGGCGGTGTCGACCAGGGTGACGTGGGGGCCGCGGATCGGGTGGAACGGTTGCAGCAGCAGGTTGTGATAGAACGGCGTCGGCGTGTGGCCGAAGTAGCCGGTGCGCGACCACGTCTTGTCGTCGGTAATCTGCCGCTCGGCGAAGCGCGTCCAGACGACGTCGCGGCGGGCCCGCGCGTTGGTGGTCAGCCGGGGGGGCAGCGGCGCCTCGGGCGTCAGGTCGTTCGGGTACCAGTAAGCGTGGGCGATGAAGAAGTCGTCCTGTTCGATCACCGGCGGCAAGTTCTGGATGAACGCCTTGTGCCGGTCCGGCACCGCATTGCGGATGCGCGCCAGGCCGGCGGCGGGGTCGCGGCGAATCTCGCGCAGCTCCGGCGCGTCGATGCCGTAGCTGGTCAGCGTCTCGGCCAGGCCGAACTCCAGAAACCACCGCACCGCCAGCGATGGGTCGTTCGTGGCATCGTTGTCGGCGAAGCATTGGCCGGTCAGGATGAGCTGGAAGATGTCGTCGTGATTGCCACGGATGAACCGCGCGCCCCGCAGCGACAGCAGCCGATCGATCACCCCGCAACTGGCCGGCCCGCGGTTGACGTAGTCGCCGGTGAAGAACAGCTGCGCGTGCGCATCCTGCCGCGCGATCGCGCTCAGCAGCGCCTCGAGCGGTCGCAGCATGCCGTGTATGTCACCGATGATCCAACGCATCCGTGGGAAAGATAGAGCAAGAGCGGGAAGGGGGGAAGGTGGAGGGGGATTGCGGATTGCGGAATGGGGCGTGCGGAGTGCGGATGGTGTGATGCGATGCCGGTGTGGGCCGCTTGCAGCTGTCATGCCGAGCGGAGCCTTAAGGCTGGTGGACCAGACACCTGTCGCCTGGCGCGCGCCATTGTCATCCCGATGGGAGCCTAGAGCGTGTTATGCACTTTCCAGATCAGAAGCTGGCTTGGGTGCCACGGTTTGGTACTCCAAGCCGTGCCGGTACACGCAGACACGGCTTGGAGTACCAAACCGTGGCACCCAGCATCGCACGCCTGCGTTACTGACCCCGAAAGTGCCTAACACGCTCTAGGAGAACTGCCTCGCTGCCATGAACGCCGAGCGGCATTCCGATCGACCAAGCAGGCCGCCTGAGTCATCGAGGAAGGCATCTGAGTCATCGAGGGAGGCACCTGAGTCACCCAAGAGGGCACCTGAGCGACTGATGGGGGTACATGAACGACCCATGGGGGCACATGGGTCACTCATGGGGGCACATGAGTCGCTCATGGGGGCACATGAGTCACTGATGGGGGCCCATGGATGGCTCATGGGGGCACATGAGTCACTGATGGGGGCCCATGGATGGCTCATGGGGGCCCATGAATCGTTCATGCGGGCCGACATGTTGACCGGGTGAGGGGGTGGGGAAGGCGTTGAGGCGTCGGGTGGCTCGGAAGGGGGGATTTTCTCGGACGGGGCGGGGCGGGTGGGTTATCGGGCGCGGGGGCGGTGGGTTCATGCGGCGCCGCCTTGACACCCGTTCCCGTCAACCGCTACAACGCGACGGTTTGGGGGCCTGTGTGGCGGATGCGTGACCGGGCGATGCGTCTTATATGGTGTGGCCGTCCTTCCAACTTGCGCTCGCGGACGGCATCGTGCACCGGTTGGTCTTCGACTCGCTCGACCTGCCCAACACGCTGATGACGCGCACGGTCTTCGGCGTCGCGGTGGCGATGTTCGTCTTCGTGCCGAGCATCCTGTTGATCGCGGTGCTGGGCATCTGGTGGGAACGCAAGGTGGCCGGGCGCATCCAGAGCCGGCCGGGGCCGAACCGGGTGGGGCCGATCGGCATCCTGCAGAGCTTCGCCGACGGCATCAAGCTGATCACCAAAGAAGACCTGCGGCCGGCCGGGGCGGATGCCGTCCTGTTCAAGATCGCGCCGTACCTGGCGTTCATCCCCGTCTTCGCCGTCTTCCTCGCGCTGCCGTTCGGGCCGGACATGACCTTCGAACCGCGGCTGAGCGCGGGGGTGTTCTGGATTTTGGCGATGATGGCGATCGAGGTGATCGGCGTGATCCTGGCGGGGTGGTCGAGCAACAACAAGTGGAGCCTGTACGGCGCGATGCGCGAGGCGTGCCAGATCGTGAGCTATGAGGTGCCGCTGGGGTTGTCGATCATCGTGGGTGTGATGGCGGCCGGCACGCTGAACATGGTGCAGCTGGGGCATTTGCAGGGCGGCGGCATTCACACCTGGCTGGTGTTTCAGAACCCGTTCGCCATGGGGGCCTTCGTCGTCTACTTCATCGCGTCGCTGGCGTCGAACAAGCGGGCGCCGTTCGATTTGCCGGAAAGCGACTCGGAGCTGGTGGCGGGGTATCACACGGAATACTCGGGGATGCGGTTCGCGTTCTTCTTCTTCGCCGAGTACGCGGCCATGTTCGTGGTGGCCGGGATTCAGGTGGGGCTGTTCCTGGGCGGCTGGCACGACCCGCTGGGGCTCATCGGCTACTTCGACGCCGCCTGGCGCCCTGCGTGGCAGGCGAACCCGACGCTCGCCAGTGCGTGGCCATTGCTGTTGTTGAACGTGGTGGGGGTGGGCATCTTCGTCGGCAAGTGCATCCTGCTGGTCTTCGTGCAGATGTGGCTAAGGTGGACGCTGCCCCGGCCGCGGATCGATCAGGTGCTGTACACGTGCATCAAGGTGCTGTTGCCGCTAACGTGCGTGCTGTTGCTGGGCACGGCGTTGTGGCAGTTGCTGATCGCGCCGATGCCGGGCGTGCCGTGGCGCGACTTCAACCCCTACCTGCCGCGCGACTGGTCGGTCGCCGGCTCGCTGGGGGCGTTCGTGGCGCAGATGATCCTGGCCAACCTGGGTGGGGCGGTCATCGGCACGATCGTCTTCTGGATCGTCCACGCCCGCGGGCTGGACCCTGGCCGTCGACATAAGAAGCGCCTGACCGACCCCGCGCCGATCCCGGTTCCGTAGATGCTGCCGATCGCCCTCGACATCCTCGCCCAAGCCAACGCCCCCGCGGCCCAGCCTGCCGGCTCGCTCGCGGGCGCGGCGTTGTTCTACGCGTTCGCGCTCTTTTGCGTGGGGGCCGCGCTGACGGTGGCGTTCTCGAAGAACATCGTGCGGATGGCGGTGGCGCTGATGTTCGCTCTGGTGGGGATCGCCGGCCTGTACTTCCTGCTGAACGCCGAGTTCCTGGCAGCGGTGCAGCTGGTCATCTACACCGGTGGCACGCTGATTTTGATGATCTTCGGCGTGATGCTGACCAGCCGCAAGGCCGTCAGCCGCTTCCAACCGAAGCGCGGCGAGTACGTGCTGGCGATCCTGATCGCCGCCGTGCTGCTTGGCACGCTGACGCTCGCCATCACGCGATGGACGAGCGCCAATCCGTCGCCGGTGGTCGCGCAGACCGAACACGATCCTTACGCGCTGTCGAACCTGGGCCAGGCGTTGCTGGGCGACTACCTGATACCGTTCGAACTGGCGAGCGTGCTGCTGCTGACCGTGATGATCGGCGCCGCGTATCTGGCAAGAGGGAGGCGGGAGACGAGTTGAATTGTGGAGAGCCCTCCGGTCCCCTCTCCCGGTACGCCGGGAGAGGGTTAGGGTGAGGGTGATTTCGAACTGCGAACGCGCCGGCCATTGCAAGTTCCGAGCTGCTCGTCACTCGAAATGCACCCTCACCCAGCCTCTCCCGGAGTACCGGGAGAGGGGCAGGAAGTCGCCCGTCCCAACTTGATTGCGAACGATGCTGACCATCACCCTCACCCATTACCTCGTGCTCGCCGCGACCATCTTCGCGGCCGGGGTGCTCACGATCATGCTGAAGCGCAACGCGATCGGCATCCTAATGGGCGTGGAACTGGTCTTGAACGCGGCCAACATCAACCTGGTGGCGTTCAACTACTTTCAACATCCCGGCACGCCGGCGCAACCGCTGCTGACCGGCCAGATCTTCGCGATCTTCATCATCGTCATCGCCGCCGCCGAGGCCGCGGTGGCGCTGGCGATCTTCCTGAACTTCTACAACAACTTCGCGACGGTCGACGTCGAACGCGCGACGGAGATGAGAGGATGACGTAGGGGCGGGCCTCCGTGCCCGCCCGTGCCTTTGTCTGCGAGCACCCAAGTCGGGCAGGCACAGAGGCCTGCCCCTACAGCACCGATTACCATGCCCACCCCCGCACTCCTGCTCCTGCTCGCGACGCTGCTGCCGTTGATCTCGGCGGGGTTGCTCATGGGCCTTGGCAAGCGCATGGGGCGACCGCTGGCCGGCGTGGTGGGGACGGTCTTCATCGCTGGCAGCATGACGGCGAGCCTCGTCGCGATGGCGATGTGGTTGAACGTGCCGCCCGACAGCCCGTACGGGTCCGGTCAGGGGCCGGTCGTGCAGTTCCTGCGTTGGCTGCCGATGGGCGGCGAGTCGTACCTCGACGTGGGCGTTTACATCGACAGCCTGACCATCGCGATGTTCGCGACCATCACGACGGTCGCGACGTTCGTCCACATCTTCAGCCTCGGCTACATGGCCGACGATGCGCGCTTCCACCGCTTCTTCGCCTACCTGGGCCTGTTCTGCTTCAGCATGCTGGGCCTGATCACCGCGGGCACGCTGCTGCAGATGTTCGTGTTCTGGGAACTGGTCGGATTGTGCAGCTACCTGCTGATCGGCTTCTGGTACGAGCGCAAGAGCGCCAGCAACGCCGCGATGAAGGCGTTCATCATGAACCGCGTGGGCGACGTGGGGTTCCTGGTCGGCATCGGCCTGCTGGTGTACCACCTGTGTCACACGTCGCTGCCGTTGCTGTGGATGCAACTAGGCGGCGCGGGGACGATGGCGCCCACCGACGCGGCCGCGGGTGGATTCAGCTATCTCACGCTCACCATCATTGGTTTGTGCCTGTTCCTGGGCGCCGTCGGCAAGAGCGCGCAGATTCCCCTGCACACGTGGCTCGCCGACGCGATGGAGGGCCCGACGCCGGTCAGCGCGCTGATCCACAGCGCGACGATGGTCGCTGCCGGCGTCTATTTGATGGCCCGTGTCTTCCCGATGCTCACGCCCGACGCCAAGCTCGTCATCGCAATTGTCGGCGTGACGACGCTGACCTTCGGCGCGCTCGTGGCGCTCGTGCAGAACGACATCAAGCGCGTGCTGGCCTACAGCACGATGTCGCAGCTGGGCTACATGATCCTGGCAATCGGCATCGGCAGCTGGGTGGGGGCGCTGTTCCACCTGGTGACGCACGCGTTCTTCAAATCGCTGCTGTTCCTGGGGGCCGGCAGCGTGATTCACGCGATGCACCACGAGCAGGACATGCGCCAGTACGGCGGGCTGTCGCGGCGGTTGCCGATCACGTCGCTGGCGTTTGCGATTGGCGTGATCGCGATCGCGGGCACGCCGTTCTTCAGTGGGTATTACAGTAAGTCGATGATCCTGACCCACGCGGCCGCGTACGGTATTGCGGCCGAGGGGGAAGGACGCGCGTGGGCGAACTGGTTGCTGTTCATCCTCCCGACGGCTGTGGCGTTTTTGACGGCGTTCTACATGGCGCGCTGCTGGATGCTGACCTTCGCCGGTCGACCGCGCAACGTGCGGCTGTACAACGACGCGCAGGAATCGTGGGTGATCTACACGCCGTTGCTCGGGCTGGCGATGATGTCGATCATCGCCGGGCCGCACATTGGGGTGGGGCACTTCCTGAACGGGTCCATCCGCGAGGCGACGCGCTACATCGAGTCGGGCCGCGTCGCGCCGCTGGCGCCACCGGCGCGCTTCGCCGGGTTTGACAGTCACTGGCCGGTCGTGCTGCCGACCGACCTCCGCACGCGCGGCAACGCGGAGTCCAACGCCATCCCCGAGGCCGATCAGCCCGAGACCGACACGGTCCCCGACACGCTCGAGGTCGCCGCGGCGCTGGAGCACCTGTGGGCCTACTGGGCCTTCGCCGTCGGCATCGGGCTGGCGATCGCAGTCTACTTCCGCGGGTATGCGCTCACGCAGCACCTGGCGCGCATCGCGCCGGTGCGCCACGCGATGACGTTTCTCGAAAATGCGTTCTACATCGACCGGCTTTACCGCGCGATCTTCGTCAGCGTTGCGCGCACGGTCGCGTTTTTGTGCAGCGCGTTCGACAAGTACGTGGTGGACGGCGTCGTGAACGGAGTGGCCGGGCTAACGCGGCACCTATCGACGCTGGCGGGCCTCGCCGACCGCTATCTCGTTGACCGCGCCGTCACCGGCGCCGGTGAAGCTGCCCTGAACATCGGCGCCGCCGTCCGGGCGCCGCAGGCGGGGCGCATTCGCCTGTACGTGACGGCGCTGCTGCTCCTGGCGACGTTCGCGCTGGCGATCGCCGTCTACCTGATCGGAACGTAATGGGTGATCGCCTGCGGTCTCGCGGGCCGATCGACGTGGGACGGCCCTCCGTTCCGCGAAGCCGCAAGCGACAAATGAACTGGATCCGCTAGACTCTGCCCGACGCGATGAAGACGAACACGACGAACTGACGCTCATGGAACTGCTTCAAAACTGGATTCTGACGATCCTGATCTTCCTGCCCACCGCCGGCGCGGGCATCGTGCTGCTTGCGCGCAGCAACCGAGCCGTGCGCGGCGTGGCACTGGGAACGACGCTCGCGACGTTCGTGCTGTCGCTGATCGTGCTGGCGATCTACGACTGGTCAGCGCCCGCGGCCTACGGGTACGGCGACCTGACCGCGCCGGGCGTCGTGCAGATGGTGCAGCAGGCGACGTGGATCGACGCATTCAACATTCAGTATAAGGTCGGCATCGATGGGCTGGCGCTGCCGCTCGTGCTGCTCAGCACGTTCATCAGCGTGCTGGCGTGCGTGGCGAGTTGGAACGTCGATAAGCTGACCAAGCCGTACATGGCGCTGTTCCTGTTTCTGGAGACGGGCATCCTCGGCACGTTCCTGGCGCTCGACTTCTTCCTGTTCTACGTCTTCTTCGAGATCACGCTACTGCCGATGTACTTCCTGATCGGCATCTGGGGCGGCCCGCGCCGGCAGTACGCGGCCATCAAGTTTTTCCTCTACACGCTGGTCGGGTCGATCGGGCTGCTCGTCACGCTGATCGGCACCTACCTTTACACGCGCGGCCTGCAGGTGCCGGGACTGGACCTGTCCAACGGCACGTTCGACCTGATCCTGCTGGCCCGCCCGGACGTGCGCGCCGCCATGGGCGCCGCGGGGCTGAGCGTCGGGCTGGCCAAGACGTTCTTCCTGCTGCTCATGTTCGCGTTCTTCGTGAAGCTGCCCGCGGCGCCGTTCCACACGTGGCTGCCCGATGCGCACGTGGAAGCGCCAACACCCATGAGCATGATCCTGGCGGCGCTGCTGCTGAAGATGGGAGGCTACGGCATCTTCCGCGTGGCGTATCCGTTATTCCCCGAGGCGGCCAAGGCACTGTGGCTGGTGATCGCGATCGTGGGCGTGGTCAGCATCATCTACGGCGCGCTGTGCGCAATGGGCCAGAGCGACTTCAAGCGATTGGTCGCCTATTCGTCGGTCAGCCACATGGGCTTCGTGATCCTGGGTGCCGCCGTAATGACACCCGCGGCCATTAGCGGGGCGATCTTCATGATGGTCGCGCACGGCATCACCAGCGCGATGATGTTCTTCGTCGTCGGTGTCGTCTACGACCGCGCCCACCATCGCGAACTGAGCCGCATGGGCGGGCTGGCGACCACCATGCCCGTCTACACCGGCTTCAGCGCCGTCGCCTGCTTCGCGAACCTCGGCCTGCCGGGCTTGGCGGGGTTCGTCGGTGAATTCCTCGTGATCGTCGGCACGTTCGCAGCAGCTTCCGATGCGTCGGGATTAATCGCCGGTGGATATGCGTCGCGCACGCAGCTGATCGTGCTGGCCGTGGCCGCGAGCCTCGGCATCGTGTTGTCCGCCGCCTACATGCTGTGGGCGGTGCAGCGGGTTTTCTTCGGACCCGAGCGGGCCGAATTCAAGGGCTTTGCCGAGGTTGATCGGCGCGAGCTGTCGGTGCTAACTCCGCTTGCGGCGCTATGTGTATTGCTCGGCGTGCTGCCGACCGTGTTTGTGTTCGCGTACACGCAGACGACGGTGGACGCGATCGTAAAGTTGTTGGAGTAAGCCTCCGGTCCCTCTCTCGGTACGCCGGGAGAGGGAGTGAAGAAATATGCCTTCCGTGCTCTCCATCATCGGCCAACCCTTCATCCCCGGCTGGGCCGAGCTGCGCCCGTTCGTCGCCGAGGCGTGGTTGATCGGCACGATGATCGCGGTGCTGCTGGCGCCGTTCTTCACCCGGCGAGTGAACCTGGTCAGCCCCATCATCGCGCTGGCAGGACTGGCCTTGGGTCTGCTTTCGATGGTGCTCGTTGGCAATGGCGACGCGATCATCGGGGAACACTTCCGCGGGCTGCTCTTCATCGACGGCGCTGCCATCGTCTGGAAAGTGCTGCTCTTCATCTTCACCGGCGGCGTCGTGCTGATGTGGTACGCCACGATCGCCGACCAGATGCGCGAGGGGGACGCCGCCGAGTTTCTGTTGCTGCTCTTGGGCGCCACGCTCGGCATGAGCCTGATGGCCAGCAGTGGCAACCTGCTGATGATCTTCATGGCAGTGGAACTGGCCTCGCTGCCAAGCTACGTGCTGGCGGGCTTTCGCAAGACGAACAAGCTGGGGGCCGAGGCGTCGCTGAAGTACGTGCTGTTCGGGGCGGCGTGCAGCTCGATGATGGCGTACGCGCTGTCGCTGTTGTACGGCCTGTACGGCACGCTGCAGATAAGTGACATCGCGACGGCAATGGCCGCGGGCGGGACGGTGCCGGCGCTGGCGGCGGTGGCGCTGCTGGGCGTGCTGGTGGGCATTGGCTTCAAGATCGCCGCCGTCCCATTTCACTTCTGGTGCCCTGATGTGTTTCAGGGCGCGCACGTCGACGTCAGCCTCTTCCTGTCGGCCGCCAGCAAGGGGGCGGGGTTGCTATTGCTGCTGCGCGTCGCCCACACGTTTGGCGACGCGTACGGGTACAGCCCCGCCAGCAGCATGCTGACGACGATGGCGGTGGTGCTGAGCGTCTTGGGCATCGTCACGATGACGGCCGGCAACACCGCGGCGCTGGTGCAGACGAACGTGAAGCGGCTGCTGGCGTACAGCTCGATCGCGCACGCGGGCTACATGATTTGTGCGGTGGCGCTGCTGACGAAGTCCTCAACCGCGGCCGCGACGTACAACCCGGCGGCGCTGTCGACGCAGTCGCTGCTGGCGTACCTGGCGGTCTACTTCCTGATGAACCTTGGCGCGTTCACGGTCGCTGGCGTCGTCTACCGGCAGACGGGCAGCGAATCGATCCCCGACTACGCGGGTCTCGGGCGCCGCTCGCCATTGCTGGCGGTCTGCATGGCCGTCTTCATGGTCAGCCTGATCGGCATTCCACCGCTGGCCGGCTTCTGGGCGAAGGTGAACATCATGACCGCCCTCATCGGCAACGGCGGCTGGTGGTGGACGTCCGCGGCGGCGATCGGCATCAACACGATCGTGTCGATGTACTTCTACCTGCGCGTGGTGAAGGTGATGTACCTCGACGAGTCGCCGCTGCCCAAGCTGCGGTTCGCCCCGCTGGGAACCGCGATCGCGGGCGTGTGCGCGGGGCTGCTGTTCGTGCTCTTTATCGGCTGGGGACTCGTGATTTCCGGTGCGGAACGCTTCGGCGATCTGCAGACCGCGAAACCGCAAGCGACGGTCTTAGTCACGCGGTAGTTTGACGCGGAGAAATGCGAACCGCGGAGACGCGGAGATATAGGGAGAAAACCATCAAATTCGTGGTCTTTTCTCCTATTTCTCCGAGTCCTCCAAGTCTCCGCGGCTAATCCGCTTTGGTGATGGCTCACTCGCCTGTCGGGCGGGGTGAACGCAGGACGGCTACCTTCGACGGCTCGGTTGCCGCTGGCCGCGCGCTGCACGGCGGTGGCAACAGCATCAGCACTTCCTCACTCGTCGCGGGCATCTTCAGCTGCTCGGCAATCTTAGGCGACACCGCCCGCAGCGCGTCCTTTACGGCCGTCCAGACCGACAGCCCCAGCACCAACGGCGGCTCACCGATCGCCTTGCTGCGCTTCAGGCTGACGTGGTTGTCCGGGTTATCGAAGAACGCCACGTTAAACACCGGCGGCACGTCGCCGATGTTGGGGATCTTGTACGTCGTCGGCGAATGGCTCAGCAGTTCGCCCTTGGCGGAATATTTCAGCTCCTCGTTCGTCACCCAACCCATGCCCTGGATGAACGCCCCAACCACCTGCCCGCGATCGAGGCCCGGGTTGATCGGCAGGCCGACGTCCATCAGCAAATCGACGCGCGTCACCTTGACCTCGCCTGTGAGACGGTCGATGAGCACTTCCGACGCGCACGCGCCGTTCGTGTAGTACAGGAACGGCGTGCCCTTGCCGGTGTCGCGGTTGTAGTCGACGCCCGGCGTGGCGTAGAACCCGCGCTCGCCGAGGTTCACGCGCGCCAGGTACGTCTGGACGACGATCTCCCTGAACTTGAACGACACGCCGGGCCGGCGGTCGTCCCACACCTCGCCGTCGGCGAAGACGATGTTGCCCGGCGACGGATGCAGGCCCGACGCGTTGTCCGCCAGCAACGTCGCCGCGAAAGCTACAAGGCGCGAACGCAAGCGTGAACACGCGTCGACCGCCGCGGCGCCGTTCAAGTCGGTGCCGCTGCTGGCGGCGGTGGGGGAGGTGTTGTTGTTCTTGCTGGTGTCCGTCGCGCCGATGCGCACGTGTTCGTACGGCACACCCAGCTCGTCCGCGACGATCTGCCGCACGCGCGTGTTCAGACCCTGGCCCATTTCCGTGCCGCCGGTCGTCACCAGCACGGTGCCGTCGGTGTAGATGTTCACCAGCGCGTTCGCCTGGTTCAGGTGCTGTTTGGTGAACGAGATGCCGAATTTCACCGCCGTCATCGACAAGCCGCGCAGTTGCGTGCGGTTGGCACCGTTGAACTTCGTGATCTGCTCGCGGCGCGTGCGGTAGTCGCTGCTTTGCTCCAGTTGATCGAACAACCCATGCAGCGTGTTGTTCTTCACCAGTTGGCCGTAGGGCGTGACGTTGCGATCGTCGATGCCGTACAAGTTCGCACGCCGGACATCGATCGAGTCGATGCCGAGTTCCGTCGCAATCGACTCGAGGATGTTCTCGATGTTCACGCATCCCTGCGGACCACCGAAGCCGCGGAAGGCGGTGTTGCTGGGCAGGTTCGTCCGACAGACGCGCCCGGTGATGCGCACGTGCGGCAGGAAGTAGGCGTTGTCCGTGTGCAGCATCGCCCGCTCCATCACCGCCAGCGACAGGTCGGCCGAGCAACCGCCGTTGGAGAGGTAGTCGATCTGCAGACCGTGAATGCGGCCACGCTCATCGAAGCCGATGGTCCAGTGCGTGTTGATCGGGTGGCGCTTGCCGGTGATCGCCATGTCGTCGTCTTTTGTGTAGACCACTCGCGTCGGGCGGTTGGTAAAGCTGGCGACGATGGCGGCGAACATGGCGGGTTGGGCGGCCTGCGTCTCCTTGCCACCGAAGCCGCCGCCCATGCGTTTACAGACCACGCTGACCGCGTTGAACGGCACGCCGAGCACTTCCGCGACCAAGCCCTGCACCTCGGTGGGGTGCTGCGTGGACGAGTGGATCGTCATCGTCGCGCCCTCGCCGGGGATGGCGATGGCCGCCTGCGATTCGAGGTAGAAATGTTCCTGGCCGCCACCGATGAGTTGGCCGCTGAGCGTGTGCGGCGCGGCCGCGATGGCCGTGGCAACATCACCGCGCTCGATGGTGCGAAGCGGGCCGATGAAGCTATCATCGGCGACGGCCTCGTCGATGGTGAAGATGGGCGGCAGTTCGTCGATCTGCACGACGATCTTTTGACGTGCGATGTTGATCGCCCGCCGACTGGTGGCGGCGATGATGACGATTGGGTGGCCGACGTACATCACCTCCTCGTGCGCCAGCAGATCTTCATCCTGCAGCACCGGCCCGAAGCGCAGGTGCCCCTTTACGTCGGCGGCCGTGTAAAGCGCCACCACGCCCGGCACCTCGCGCGCGGCGGCAAGGTCGATCGAGCGGATCGTGCCGTGTGCGGTCAGACTGCCATAGGTATCGACCAGCAGTTCGCCATGGGCGGGCGGCATGTCGTCGATGAAGATCGATTCGCCGGTGACGTGCGTGCCGGCCGAGTCGTGCGGGATGTCGCGTCCTACTGCGGGCATTAGCGCACCTCCACGGCGGCGGACTGCTCTGTCAGATCGTGATACAGCTTCACGAAGATGTTGGCCGCCAACCGCGAACGGTACGCCGCCGACCCGCGCACGTCACTGAGCGGCGTGATGGCCGTCGCGGCGCGTTCGCCGGCTTCGATGAAGGTGTCTTCGCTGATCGGCTGACCCGCGAGCCAGGCTTCAACTTCCGGCAACCGCAGGACCGTGCCGGCGACGCCGCCGTAGGCGATGCGGATGCTCGCGATGTGGTCGCCGTCACGTTCCAGCAGGAAGGCTGCGGTGAACGTGGAGATATCGAGGTCGTGGCGTTTGCTGATCTTGTAGAGCTTGAGCGTCTGCCCCTCTGCCGGCCGCGGGATGATGACGCGGCTGATCAGCTCGTCGGCCGCCATCACGCTGCGCTTGTAGCTGGTGAAGAAGCCGGTCATGGCGACCGTTCGCGTGCCGCGCACGCTCGTCAATTCGACCTGCGCCTCCAGCACGTATAGCGCCGGCAGCGAGTCGGCGATGGGTGACCCGTTGGCGATGTTGCCGCCGATCGTGCCGGCGTTCTTCAATGGCGGGCTGGCGAAGCGGCCAAGCATGCGGCTGAACTCGGGGATCGTGTCGGCCGTCTGCCGTTCCAACGCCGTCCACGTAACGGCGGCGCCGATCGTGACGGCGTCGGCCGTCACGCGCGTCGTGCGCAGCTCGCGCAGGTGGCCGAGCACCAGCACTTCCATCGGATCGCGCCGGCCTTTGTTGATCTGCACGCCCAGATCCGTGCCGCCCGCGTATGGCAAGCAATCCGGCCGCTGTGCCTTGAACGCAGCCGCCTCGGCAAGCGTGGTGGGGATGAAGGCGATGCGCCCGTCGTCTCCGCGCAGTTCAACGGGTTCGCAACACGTGCGCTCGATGTCGGCGATGATCGACATCGGCGGATACAGTTCGTTCGCCCGCTTCACCTTTGCCGGGTCTACCGCCAAACCGGCGTTGATGATCGCTTCATACCCCGTGCAACGGCAGAGGTTGCCGACCAGCTCGCGGCGGATGATCGGTTCGCCGATCTTTTCGTGCGACTCGTACATCCCCGCCATTGCGACGACGAAGCCCGGCGTGCAGAAGCCGCACTGCGCGCCGTGACAGGCCACCATCGCCGTCTGCACCGGGTGCATCGCCTCCAGGCTGCGCAAGCCTTCGACGGTGATGACGTGCGCGCCGTCCAGTTGGTACAGGAACTGAATGCACGACGTGACGCCGTGGTAGACCAGTTGGCCCTCTTCCAGCCGGCCCAGCAGCACGCTGCACGAGCCGCAGTCGCCTTCGGCGCAGACGACCTTCGTGCCGGTGTGCCGCAGCTCGTAGCGCAGGTAATCCGACAGCGACCGAAACGCCCGCGCGCCGCGAATCTCGCGGCGAACGCCGTTCACGTACAACAACAGGTAATCGCGCATAGGGGTCGTGGGGCGGTCGGTCGGACCCCGCCAAGTATACGACTGTGTTGCCGCAGCTTCTAGCGGGGAAACCCGCGAGGCGGCTGGGGGTGCGATTCATGCGTGGATCAAAAGAAGGATGAACCGCGTAGCTCCGCGTCTCTGCGGTCGCCTTCAATCGCGCAACTGAGGCTGTCAATCCTCGTCTCGATCGAACGCTACAACGCCGCCAAGCGTGACGCGCGCGACGCGGCCTTCGAGCCTCGCAACGGCGGTGGCCACGTCGACTTTGATGGAGGACATTGCGTGGCCGGTGGACAGGCCCGCCAGTTCCAACGCGCTGTAGGCGTCCATCATGTGATCGACGGCTGCGCGATAACCCAGCAGCGTGTCGCGAATGACCTCATCGGCGCTCATCGCGACAGTGACTGGCGCGAACGTGTCCACCTCGATGAACGACACCGGCTCGCCCGCAGCGAACGCGGCGGGGCGGGGCGAGCGCTGCATGACGGCATCGGCGCCAAGCGTCACGCGGAACAGCGCCTCGCTTGGGGTGGCACGGGTCGACCGCCCTTCGTGGACGCGGAGGAACTGGGCCATCTCCGCGAGCAGCGAGGTCGTGGGCGACGCGCCGACGTCGGTGCAGATGGCGTACGGAATGTTTCGTTCGGCGATGCGGTCCAGCGGGGCGATGCCGGAACCCAGCAGCGCGTTCGACGTGGGGCAGTGGGCCACGAACGCGCCGGCGGCGGCGATCTGGTCAAACTCGGTCGGCGACATGTGAACGCAGTGCGCCAGGATCGGCGCATGAGACAGCAGGCCGTCGACGGCATACACGTTAGTGTACGTGCCGTGCTGCGGGTACAGGAACCGCTCGACGAAGGCCTTCTCGCCGATCTGCTCGTTCAGGTGCGTCTGCATGCGCAGCCCGTGCTTGGCCGCCGTTGCCACGGCACGGCGGCGCAACGGTGAACTTACGGCGACGGCGAAGCGATCGGTCACGATGAACCGCTGGCCGAACTCGGCCGCGAGCACGTCCAGATCGTGGTCGACGGTGGCCTCGTCGGTGCGCAGGTAGGAGGGGCAGTTTTGGTTCATCAGGACCATGCCGACCGACCAACTCGGCGGCAGAATCTCCAACGCGATGCGAGTTGCAGCAGGACTTACGGTCATGTACGCCGCGCCACCGGTCACGCCTTGGGCCAGCGTGTCCTGCAGAAACCGCCACGTCACCCGCTCGGCATGCGCAGCATCGTCACACTCGGCCTCGGCGGGGAAGACGTTGCGTTCCAGCCCGGCCAGCAGCCGCCCATGCGGCGTGTCGTCGGTCACGCCGTCCAGAAAGTGTCCGCGGATCGGGTGTTGTGGGATGTGGATGTGACAGTCGGTCAACGGCGGAAGGATGAGGCCGTTGCTCTGCCGTATGTTCAGGTTCGCGTGAATCGCGGCCATGTACGGGCCGACGTAGTCGATCGCCGTGCCATCCCGCGAAGCGACGAGGATGCCGTCGGCGATGAAGTCGACGCTGCCGTCGGACTGAGGGTTGAGGATGGGCCCACGGATGGCGAACAACGGCATAGGTGCTCTCTGGTCCCTCTCCCGCATGCTTCGGGAGAGCCTAGGTGAGGGTGCATTCTGAACTGGCTGGTGGGGCCGTGTGCAGTTTCAGAATCACCCCCACCCTAACCCTCCCCCGGAGTACCGGGAGAGGGGACTAGTCTACGTCATTATGGGCCTCACCAACCGACCCATCGGCCCGCCGACGATCTTTCCATCAAGGAACACGGTCTGCCCACGCAAAATCGTCCGCCTGATGCGACCGCGGAACGTGCGGCCGACGTAGGGACTGAGCTTGTGACGGTCCAGCAGTTCCTCTCGCTTCAACTCGTACGTTTCGTTCAGGTCGACCAACGTCAGATCCGCATCGCACTGCAACGCGATGACGCCTTTACCAGCGATGCCGAAGCGCTCGGCGGCGGCGGTGGCCGTGTACCGTGCGACGAGATTCAGTGGCAATTGATGATCGAGGCTGAACATTGCCGGCAAGGTTGATTGGACACCCGCGATGCCGCCCCAGATGGCGAAGAAATCGTTGCCCTGTTTCATCGACGGCGGCGCCGGTGAATGGTCTGACGCCACGAAGCTGATCTCGCCCGTGTGCAGCAATAACTGAAGGTGCTCGATGTCCCACTTCCTGCGACGTAGCGGCGGCGCGCACTTGGCGATGGCGCCGAGCGTTGCTAGATCATCTTCGGTCAACAGGAGGTAATGCGGGCACGTCTCGTACGTGACATCATGGCCCCCATTGGCGTGCGCCGCCCACGCGCCCTCGGAACTGCTCACGTGAACGATGTGCAGTTTGCAACCGGCCTCCCCGGCCAGGGTGCACGCTCGCCGTATTGCTTCCACCTCTGCTACTACAGGACGCGACGCGAGATAGTCGGCGATGCCGGTGTTGCCGCGTCGGATCGCCTCGGCAGCCAGGCCGCTGGTGATCGTGTCGTTCTCCGCATGAACGGCGACCACGAGGCCGCGCCGTGCCGCGATCTGCATGCCGCGATACAACGTCAAATCATCCGCAGCGGGAAACTCGGCGATGCCGCTATTGGACATGAACGCTTTGAACCCCACCACGCCGCGGTCGGCCAGTTCGTCGAGCTTGTCGATGTTGTTCGGCGTCAGCCCGCCCCAGAGCGCGAAATCGGTGAATGCCTTGCCGGTGGACGCCGCCACCTTCGCGTCGAAGGTCGCGCCATCCAACACGGGCGGCGACGAGTTCAGCGGCATGTCGAAGTACAGCGTGCCGCCGCCCGCGGCCAGGGCGCTGCTGCCGGTGGTGACGCCTTCCCAGTCGGTTCGGCCGGGCTCGTTGAAATGGACGTGCGGGTCGATCACGCCCGGGAAGACGTGCAGGCCGGTCGCGTCGATCGCTTCGTTGGCAGGGCCGGTGATGGTGGCGGAGATATCAACGATCTGCCCGTTCTCGATAGCGACGTCGGCCTGCTGCACGCCGTGGGGCGTCACGACCTGTCCACCGCGAATGAGGAGATCGAATGGCATACCCGTTACCGACTAGCTCCCGCGATACGTTGAGTATGCCCACGGCGACACGAGCAGCGGCACGTGATAACTCCGCGTGGCGTCGTCGACGACGAAGACGACGGGCACCTTGTCTAAAAACTTCTTCGCATCGGGATGGCCGCGCTCGGCGAAGTAGTCGCCGACGTGGAACAGCAGCTTGTAGCAGCCGGCGCTGAATCGCTCGGCGTCCAGTAGGGGGCCATCGGTGCGGCCGTCAGCGTTGGTGACGAGGCTCTTCATCGGCACGTCGGCCTGCGTCTCGACCCAGAACAGTTGGATGCGTAGCCCTGCGGCGGGGGCGCCGGTGGCGGTGTCGAGCACGTGCGTGGAGAGTTTGGCTGCCATCGTCCTACTTTCGCGTAATCGTGCCGGTAATCAACCCGTGCGGCTCATCCGTCGCCACGTAAATGTCGTTGTCGAACTTCAGTCCGAACGGTTCCAGATTGAACGGAATGCGATGCAGGTTGGGCAGCGTGAACGAGATCTGCTCGATCGCGTCGCTGGCCGCCAGCGCGGCGTCGCCCATGTCCATGAGGGTCTGCTGCACGCCCAGGCTGTGCGTGGTGGCGAACGTTGTCACGATCGCCTTGTTGATGGCCTCGCACGCGGCGTTGTAGTCGACGCCGACCGTGGTGTAGTTCCATTCCGCGCTCACCTTGGTAGCCATAATGCGGTCGCGCGTGTCCTTCAACGTGCGGTAGCGGTCGGTGACGAAATCGCGCCATTCCGATGCGGTCGTCTTCAGCACGATCAGGTCATGAATGCCACCGACGACGCTGGCGCTGCCACCGCGCACCAGCGTTGCGCGCGCAAGCCGTTTCTGCGGCCCCGCTACGGTAAAGGCGTGGTCGTGCGGCCGGCCGTCGACGGAGATGCGTTCGTAAGTGGCCTGCTGTAACTCGACCGTTGCGCTCGACACCTGTGGGTACGTCTTTACGAAGTGCTCGGACAGCATCATCGCGAACTGTTCAACGCTGGTGAAGGCGTGTTCCTTGGCCAGCACGTAAACGGTGTTTTTGATCGAATCGGTCGCGACCACGTCGCGGTTATCGCCGGCGGTGTAGGCGGCGCCGAAGTCGCCCTGCAGTTGAATGGCGGCGTCGATCTCGAAGAGCTCGTGAACCGGGCCGTTGCGGACGACCTTAGTCAGGCGCACGCGGGACTTGCCGTAGGAGTTGAAGCCAAGTGTGGGCATAGGACGGTTACTCGTGGTCGGTCAATTTATCTGCTAAACGCAGCCGGGCGATCTTGGCAATTTCGGCCAGGGCCGTCTGGATTTCCTGAGCACGGTCCTTCGCCAGCCGTTGGGGAAAGGCGGCGAGGATGGCGGCTTTCTTGTTCTCGCGGGCGCAGATGACGAACGGGAAGCCGAACGTCTCGCGATAAGCCGTGTTGTAGCGGTCGAAGGCGGCGATCTCGTCGTCGTTAAGCTGCGTTAGCCCCGCGGCCGCTTGTTCGCCGGTGCTTTCGCGGGTGAGCTGGCCCTCGCGCGCCAGCCGGCCGACGAGGTCGGGGTGGGCCGCGATCAGGGCGATCTGCTCGTCGACCGATGCGGCGTACATCGTCGCAACCAACGCGGCGTGTAACGCGTCGATGCTTACGAACGGCCGCTGGCCCGCGGTGCGCTGGGCGATCCACGGCGAATGCTCGAAGAGCGGCCCGCATACCGCGATGAAATCGCTGGTGGTCGCGGCATTGAGGTTGGCGAGCGATGTCTTCATCTTCACGTGGCATGGGCGTCTCGACCATGCATGCTATGAGGCCAAACGGTTCATTATATGGCTTCCCGCCTGGTCCGCGCAACGGCCAACTGAATCAAATCTTTCATTCCATTCCACACGCATGGGCGAGACGCCCATGCCACAGTCGGAGCGGCCGCGATTACGTTTCGACCGCCGCCGCCAGTATGCGCGCCGCCAGGGCGATGTCCTCGATCCGGCTGAACTCCGCGGGGTTGTGGCTGATGCCCCCTTCGCTTGCGACGAAAAGCATTGCGGTCGGCACGATCGGCGCGAGGATGGCGGCGTCGTGCAGCGCGCCGCTGGTGACGGCCGGCAACTGGTCCAGACCCACTTTGCTGGCAGCAGATTGCAGTGCGGTGCAGACGGTGTCGTCCATCGGAATGGCCGGCAGCGATTCGGTACAACGCACCGCGCACTGCACGCCGCGGCGTGCGACGACGTCGCTGAAGACGCGCACGACGCGCTCGTCAGCCTCACTGAGCATGGCGGACGAGCGGGCGCGAAGATCGACGGTAAACGCGACCTCGCCGGGGATCACGTTGATCGCGTTGGGCTTGGGCCAGACTTGACCGACGGTGACTACCGTGCCCGCGGCCCGGCCGGCAAGCTCGTGGCCGAGCGACTCGAGCGCGATGATGCATTCCGCCATGGCCACCAGCGCGTCGCACCGGTCGTCCATCGCGGTCGATCCGGCGTGGTTGGCCGTGCCGATCACGCTGCCCGCGTACTGCCGCCGCCCGTTGATCGCGGTGACGAGCGCGACCGGCACGTTCGCGTTCCCCATCGATTGACCCTGCTCGGCGTGAACTTCGATTAAGCCGCGATAGGTACCGGCCCTTAGACGTTCTGCGGCCAGCCGGTCGGGATTAACGCCGTGCGCCGCGCCGGCTTCAAGATAGTTCTGCCCATCCCGATTTCGCACCGCCGCCAGCTTGTCGATAGATAGCGTGCCGGCCCAAGCGTGGCTGCCGAGCATGCCGAGGTTGAAGGTGGTGCCTTCCTCTTCGGCGAAGATGATCAGCTCCAACGGTAGGTCATGTCGGCCTGCTTCGTGAGCCGCCCGCAGCACTTCCAGCGGCACGACGATGCCCATCACGCCGTCGTACTTGCCACCGGTGGGAACCGAATCGATATGCGACCCGCTTAGCCAGGTCGGCTGGATCCAATCGATGTCCACCGGCCGCGCGTGCACGTTGCCCGCGGCGTCGATGCGCACCTTGCAGCCGGCCGCGGTGGCCTGCGCGATCACGTAATCCCGCGCCGCGACCCAGGGCGGCGAAAACGTGGGGCGGCTATAGCCAACGTCCGGCAGACTCTCCGAGAACGCCGCGATGGCGTCGATATCGGCGAGGATGCGATCGGGACGAATGGGCATTATCGTCCCCTCTCCCGGTACTCCGGGAGAGGGCTAGGGTGAGGGTGATTTCGAGCTGCTAGTTGCTTGCACTCGCGCAGGATTTCTTCCAGAACCGCATCGAGATAAAGGGCAACATCGACGTTCAGGAAACGCATCACGTGACAGCCGTCCCGCTCCAATCGCTTCGTTCGCTGTTCGTCATACTCAGTAGTTGAAAGATGAGACGTCCCATCCAGTTCGATCACCAAGCTCAGCTCGGCGCAAAAGAAGTCGGCGACGAATGGCGCGATCGGGTGTTGTCGTCGGAACTTGTATCCACCAAGGCGACGGTTCCGCAGGAACCACCACAGTTTGGCCTCGATCGGCGCAGCCTCGTGCCGCATCGCGCGGGCGCGGGTTAGCGTTTCGGCGGGGATGAGGCGGGTGGTGGACATTATCGTGCTGCTGGCGTTGTTTGTGGTTCGAAATCACCCTCACCCTGGCCCTCTCCCGGAGTACCGGGAGAGGGAATCAGGCGCCGAACTTCTCGCGCCAGATGATGCCCGTCTTTTCCATCGTGCTGTTGGCGGCGGTGCGGCGCATGCGGTGCAGGGTGGGCATGCCGAGGGCGAACTCGTTCATCCACTCCTTCGCGAACTCGCCGCGTTCGGTTTCGGCGAAGATCTTGCGGATCTCGGCCTCGTTGATCACCCGCGGGCCACGCGTGCGCACGGCGTACTCACACGTTCGGCTGCTGCGACGGCTGATGTATTCCTCGATGCCCACCTCGTCCATCACGTCGATCACGCTGCGCAGACTGCGGATCGCCTTGGCGTAGGCGAAGCTGGCGGGGTAGCCGTTGTCGACCATGGTGTTGAAGCAAGCCCGCATAAGCGCGATCGCGCCGCCGTAGAGGATCTGTTCTTCGAAGTTGTCGCCTTCGGTCTCATGTTGAAACGACAGCTCGACCACGCCCGCGCGCGTGCTGCCGACCGCTTTGCTGATGGCGAAGGCGATCTCGCGCGCATCGCCGGTGGCGTCGTGGTCGACCCCCACGCAGCCGTAGACGCCCTCGCCCTTCAGGAACTTCTCGCGCACGAACTTGCCCGGCGCGTTTGGCACGAACAGCACGCAGTTCACGTCCCGCGGCGGCACGATCTGCCCGTACAACACGCTGAAGCCATGGCAGAAGCAAAGCGTCTGTCCGGCCCGCAGGTTCGGGGCGATGTCTTTCTTGTAAATGGGTGGCTGAACTGGGTCGGCCAGTTCGATCAGGATGATGTCGGCCTTGGCGACCGCCTCGCCGATGGGGTAGGCGTCGAAGCCGTCCTGCTTCGCTTCGGCCAGGCTCGATCCCGAGCCAATGATGACCTTGAAGCCACTCTCGCGCGTGTTGGCCGCCTGCGCCTTGCCCTGAATGCCGTAGCCCAGCACGGCGATCGTCTTGCCCTTCAGGACGTCCCAATTCACGTCTTCGTCGCGGTAGATTTTTTCCATTGTGTATGTGCTTCTTAGAGTGCGGATGGTCGTCATCTTTCGGAGTACGTCAGGATGACGAGCCGAGGCGTGCCTAGACTGACCTACAGCGCAATTTCGCGATTTACGTTCTTATAGTAGATGTACTTCGATGGCGACGGGCCCGTGGCGTAGAAGCTTTGGGGGCAGAACGGGGCCATCCAGATGAAGTCGGTCTGCTCGACCTCCATCCATTCGCCATCGAGGTAGTACATGCCCTTGCCGGCCAGGAAGTAGAGGCCGTGCTCCATCACGTGCGTCTCGACGTACGGCAGGCCGTGGCCGGGGTCGAACGTGAAGATGTTCATCGCCAGGTCGTACTGCAGATCGTCGGGGATCAGCAGTTGCAGCCGGGCGTGCTCATTGCCGGCGAAGGGCTCGGGTTTGACGTCGCGCTCATGGCCGACGATCGCTTTCGGCTGGCCCACGCCGACCGTGGCTTCGTACGTCTTGCGCAACAGCAGGAGGGAGGCTGGCCCGGAAGCTTTGATCTCGAACGCAGCCGTGTGGGGCACAAACGCGAACCCGCCCGCGGATAGGTTCGACTGCTGACCGTCGACGGTGATCGTGATGTCGCCGCTCAGCAGGTAGACGAACGCTTCCGTCCGCCCGTCGCTCGCCTGCTGCGTACCGCCACCGGCGGTCAGATCGATCTTATACTGCACGAAGCCCGCCCCCATCGCCGGCGACGTGAGGATGCGCACCTCCGCGCCGTTCCACAGCGGCAGGCGAGACGTTGGGTAGCCCTCGATCGGGAATAACGCATACCGGCGACGCAGGCGCGCGCGGCTGTGAACGAGTTGGTCTGGCGATCGCATGTCAGTTACGGTTGGACGACCGGTTATACATGAAACCACCGCCACGGCAAAGGTGTGGGAAACGCGGCAGGGGGCATGGTTGCAAGTCGCTTCTATAGGACAGGCATTCCTGCCTGTCTCTCCCCCCGGAATTGAAAATCAAAATCCCAAGCCCCCATGCCAAACGATTGGCAAGCCCCAAACCCCGACGAGGAGAAGCAATCTCTTTGTGCCCGCTGTGGCTCCCTCCATGAGAGGTAGAAGAGACACACGCAGGAATGCCTGTGCCACTGAAGAGAGCATACGGGGGGAGAGAGGACGGGGGGGGAGAGACAGGCAGGAATGCCTGTCCTACAAAAGAGCGCGAAGGGGTCAGGTGAACAGGTCGACGAAATCGAATTTTTCGACGTCCACCAGGCCCTGATCGGTCAGCTTCAACGTCGGAATGACTTCCAGCGCCATGAAGCTCATCGCCATGAACGGGTCGTGCATCGTCGAGCCCAATTTCGCCGCTGCGGTAAGCAAAGTGGCGTAGGAGTCGCGGACTTCGGTGATGGGGCGGTCGCTCATCAGGCCGGCGACGGGCAGCGCCAGCGATGCGGCGATTTGGCCGGCGTCGATGACGACCAGCCCGCCGTTCATGGTGATGACCGCGGCAATGGCGGCGTGCATCGAGGCGTCGTCGCAGCCAATCACCACGAGGTTGTGATGGTCGTGCGCCACCGTGCCGGCGATAGCGCCGTGGGTCAGGCCGAAGCCGTGGATGAAGCCAAGACCCACGTTGCCGGTGCCGCGGTGGCGTTCGATCACGGCCATCTTCAGGATGTCGCGGGACGGGTCGGCAACGGCGTGTCCGTTCACGATTGTCGTCGGTTCGATTCGCTCGGTGGTGACGAGTTGGTTTGGCAAACTGCCGATCACGCGGATGTGGGTCCGCCCTTGGGGCAGCGCGATCGATAGGTCGATCGGCTGGGCAATGCGCAGTCGAGAGGGGAGAGGTTGTAACGTCTCGCCATCCTCAGCCGCGATGGATGGCCGCTCACTCAGATTGTCATCCCGATGGGAGGCTTGCCGACCTGACCCATCTCGGACTGGGGAAGTTGCTTGGCCCTTCGAGATCCCTCCCGTCGCCTTAGGCTCCGCTCGGGATGACAACCGAGGGTGAGGGGGCGTCGGGGTGAACGCCGTCACATCTCGCCCGCCGCTGAACACCTGCTTGGCCCGCGGCGATTGAAGGTCATCGAAGATGAACAGATCCGCCAGCCTTCCAGGCGCAATCCCGCCGCGGTCGGGCAGCGCGAAGCACTCGGCGGTGTTCAGCGTCGCCATGCGGATCGCGTCGATCGGGTCGATGCCGAAGCGAATGGCCCGGCGGACCATGTCGTCGATGCCGCCGGGGCCCAGCAGGTCGGCGGGGGTGCGGTCGTCGGTGCAGAAGCAGATTCGGCGGTCATTGGCGAGCGTCACCACCGCCAGCAGCGCGTCGAGGTTCTGCGCATTCGTCGCCTCGCGAATCAGCAGGTATTGCCCGCGCGACAGGCGCTGGCGGGCCTCGTCGGGCGTCACGCACTCGTGATCGGTGCCAATGCCAGCGGCGACGTAGGCATTGAGCGCATGGCCGCCCACGCCGGGGGCGTGACCATCAATCGGACGGCCGTGGAAGGCGTCGATCTTCGCCCGCACGTCCGGCGCGTCCGCGATCACGCCGGGGAAGTTCATCACCTCGGCCAAGCCGTGGACGACACCGTCGCGCAGCAGGGCGGCCAAATCGTTGGCCGACAAACTCGCGCCACTGGTCGCCATGGGCGTCGCGGGCACGCAGCTGGGAGCCATCTGCACGACGCGCAGCGGCAGGCCGCGCGCGGCGTCGGCCATGTATCGCACTCCCGCGGGGCCGGCGACATTGGCGATCTCGTGCGAATCGGCGATCACCGTCGTCACGCCCCGCGGCACCACCGCGGCCGCAAAATTGGGGGGCGTGCAGAGGCTGCTCTCGATGTGGACGTGCGCGTCGATCAAGCCCGGCGCCACGTACGCGCCGTTCAGGTCGATCGTCTGATGGGCTGTGTAACCCGGCCCGATGCCGGCGATGCGGTCGTCGGCGATGGCGATGTCGGTTTGTTCGATGTCACCCGTGAAGACGTTCACAAGCCGGCCGTTGGCCAGCAGCAGGTCGGCGGGCACGTCGCCGCGTGCGACGGCGAGCAGGTGGGCAGTGGAATTGGCCATTCTGATCTAGCGGGCGTTGGTGTGGCGGATTGTAATCGCGACCCCGCGACGGTGAAACCGCGGGAAGACGTGGAGCGCAAAGATTCGCACTTCACGTGGCATGGGCGTCTCGCCCATGCTTGCGGATTGGGACAGGAAATACGATTTGTTTGTTACCGCGCCGACCAAGCCGCTGAAGCAAAATAGGTATTCCGGCCTCATGACAGGCATGGGCGAGACGCCCATGCCACGGTAGGAGGCGACAGCACGTCGGCCTTAACCCAGCTTCCACGCCCCCGGCTTCGGCTCGACCCTCGTTTCGCCGCTCTTGGTTTTCACTTTGCCTTTCACGGTGCCGCTGGCGTCGATGTACAGGCGGCCGCCGCGGTTGATGGCGTCGCCCATGACCATGCCGCTGTGGATGACCTTGGACTTGTCGTGAACGACCAGGTCGCCACTGATGCTGCCGTAGACGTGCACACGGCCACCCGATTCGACCGTCAGCGTGCCGTAGATCGCGCCGCGCACCCACATCTTGCCACCGTCGGCCACGCGCACGTCACCCCCGATGGTGCCCCACAGCGTGTACGGCTCGGCAATCGTGATGTCGCCGGCAATTTGTCCCCGTTCTTCGCGCATAGATGTCTTAAGATATCAGTTTTTCAACGCAGAGGCGCGGAGGCGGCCCAGAGCGACGCGTAAGAAGGCTCATCCATTGTGTCACGCTGGGGCGTTTAGCGCGATCCCACTGCCAATCGTCATCCTGCGATACTCCGAAGGATCTCTCTTGTCCCGCATTCGAATAGGGGAGAGATGCTTCGGGGTACTTCAGGATGACGAATCTGCCGTGATGGAATCGCCTCCTCTTGGCTCTGCGTCACTCTGTGAAACCCCTCTGCGCCTCCGCGTTGATTCAGTTCAAATCCCTAAACGGCCCGCGGATGAACGTCGCGATCGGGTTCGTTCTCGCCCAAGGCTTGCTTCAGCGCCCGCCCACTGTTGAGTTGCGTGATGAGCAGGACAATGATCGCCAGCGCCGGGAAGCCGACGAAGCGGGCCCACCGCAGGGCGGCGACCTTCGTATCGGCCGTGTCGAAGTTGGCGCCCAGTTGGGGGTGGCTGAGCTCCGTCCACGTGTAGAGCACGCCGGGGATGCGGAAGTCCTTGTCCTGCTCTTGGCCAGCGGGCAGCAGGGTCGGGTTGACGTAGATCGCCTGCCACGGGAAGAGCAGTACGATCAGGATCACGCACCAGATGTACGCCGACGTGATGCGCCCCACGCCGATCAACCGGCCGACCAGCATGATCGTCGCGATCAACAGCAGCACGAACGACAGGATGATCGACCCCGTCAGCCCCAGGAACGTCCCGATGACCGTCAAATACTGAAGCAGCAGCGTCAGCGTGGGGTTAGCCGTCGCTCCGGGCGCAACGGTGGTGGGGATGACATCGTAGCGGGCCAGGAAGAAGAGCGTCAGCTCCAGCAGCAGCGCAATCAGGATGACGAAGAACAGCACGGTTTTAAACCGCCGGGCGGTCAACAGGGCGTCAGCGTAATCGGCGGCGGTGGCGACGGCGGCGTCCAGGGCGTTGGTGGGCATCGGGTCCTCTTTTCAAGTAATGGTCTGAGAGATCATTACAGCAAGAGGGGCCTGGCGGCAATGCAGAAGTGGGTGGGGCGAAGGTGGAAGGCTGAAGGCGGAGGATAGAGGGGCGACTGTCATCCCGAGCGGAGCCGAAAGGCCAACGGACAAAACCGTCGCGCTATGCCCAACCTGTCATCCCGACCCTAGCGGTAGCGACCCGAGGGATCTCCCACGGCCCGCACCGTCCCTCGGTCGAGATCCTCAGGTCGCCTTAGGCTCCATTCGGGATGACACCATGCGGCGTACGACCATTGTTGCCTATTCCGCATTCGGAATTCCGCACTGCCCACGCCCCTTCCCCGTTTCCCTTTCCCCCTTTACCCTTCCTGTCATGCTCGATCCCACCCTTTCCCGTGCGCGGCAGCAGCGGTTGATGAACGTGATGATGGAACGGCGGTTGGACGCGGTGGTGGTCGGGTTGCCGCACCACGTCTACTACTTCTCGTCGCACCTTACCGATTGGAAGCACGCGTCGGCGTTCGTGCTGATGAGCGACGGGCGGGCGGTGCTGGTGTCGGCCAACAAGCCCAACGAGAAGGCGGCCGCCGACGAGCCGTTGAGCTTTGAGGCCAACTGGCACAGCACGTTGCGGCAGGAGCAGCCCGCGACCGTCGCCGCGGTCGTCATGCGGCGCCTGGAAGAGGCGGGGCGGCGGTACCTGAAGGTGGGCATCGATTCGTCGGCCGTCACCTCGCAGTTTGCGCTGCAGCACACGTCGGGCACCATCGAGTCGATCGACGCCCACCTCTGGCAGATGCGCCGAAAAAAGGACGCCGACGAACTGCAACTGCTGCGCACCGCCATCACCGCCACCGAGGCCATGTACGCGACGGCCAGGTCCATCATCGAGCCGGGCCTGCCGGAACTGGACCTGTTCAACGCGCTGCACGCGGCTGCGGTCAAATTGACCGGTGAACCACTGGGTGGCATGCTCGGCAACGACTACGCCTGTGGCGTGGGCGGGGGGCCGGCGCGTAAAGATCATGTTGCGCAGGCGGGGCAGTTATGGGTGCTGGATTTAGGGCCGAACTATCGCGGGTACTTCGCCGACAACAGCCGGGTGTTCGCCGTCGATCGCAAGCCGACCGACGTGCAGCTAAAGGCCCACGCCGCGGTCGTGGGGGCGCTGGCGATCGTGGAACGCATGGCCAAGCCCGGCGCCAAGGGCCGCGAGATTTACACCGCCGTCGACGACCACATGAAGTCGGCGGGATATTCCGGGATGACGCATCACCTCGGGCACGGCATTGGCCTGCAACCGCACGAGTACCCGCATTTGAACCCCAAGTGGGACGACACGCTGCTGGAAGGCGAGGTCTTCACGGCCGAGCCCGGCTTGTACGGTGGCGGGATCAACGGTGGAATTCGCATCGAGAACGATTACCTCGTGACGAGCGACGGCGTGCAGAACCTGCTGAATTTTTCAACGGATTTAGTCTGACGGACGGCGTCCCAACGCCGCCTAGAATGGCTGTCATGCGCGATCAATCCCCTCATTCCGCAAACGGTACGTCCCACAAGGCCACCGACGTCTCCCCACCGATGGAGATGCTGGAGATCGACACCGCCCAATCGAAACGCTGGCGCGGGCTGGCGATCTGGGTGATCCTCGTGGTGTTCGTGGGGACGCTGCTGGGGACGCTCTTCATGCGGTTTACGGGGTCGATGCGCTTGGCGATCCTGCTCGTTGCGTTCATGATGACGTACATGGGCGTCATGGGCTGGCTCGCCAGCCGCAAGGGACGTGCCGATTGAACGAGCGCGGGCGTACGCTGGCCGCGCGGGAACATCCTGGCGGAACACGTATGTCATCCTGGGAATCATTCGAACGCTACCGGCAGAAGGGCCTGGACGCGCGCCGGGCCGGGCAGTGGTCGTCCGCCCGCGTCTACCTGCTGGAGGCCGCCCGCGAGATGGTCGCGCTCAGCAAGGAAGCCGACGGCGAGCTGCGCGAAGCCCGCCAAAGCACCGCGGCCAAACTGCTTGAACTGGCCAAGGACTGCGAGGCCGCGCAGTCTTCCAATCGCAAATCGCAAATCGCAAATCGGCAATCGCCGGTTCCAAATGATTCACGCGATAACGACGGCGACGCCGAATCGTCCGCCGACCAGTGGATGGTGAAGGAACGGCCATCCATCCGCTTCGACGACGTCGCGGGGCTGGACGACGTAAAGCACGAGATCCGCCTGCGGATGATCTACCCCTTCGCCCACCCGGACCTGGCCGAAAAGTTCGGCATTCGCGGCGGGGGTGGCGTGCTGCTGTACGGCCCACCCGGCACTGGCAAAACCATGCTTGCCAAGGCCGTCGCCGGCGAACTGGACGCGGCATTCTTCCGAATCTCACCCGCCGACGTGCTAAGCAAATGGGTCGGCGAGGCCGAGCAGAACGTGAAGAAACTCTTCGACGCCGCGGCTGCCGAGAAGCGGTCGGTGATCTTCATCGACGAGATCGAGGCCCTGGTGCCCGCCCGCCGCGATGAAGGCAGCAGCGTGATGCAGCGCGTGGTGCCGCAGATATTGCAGGGCATGGAAGGGTTCGATAAATCCAAGGGCGCCAGCGTGCTCTTCCTTGGCGCCACCAACGTGCCCTGGCAATTGGACAGCGCCGTGCTGCGGCCCGGGCGGTTCGACGAGAAGGTTTACATTCCGCTGCCCGACCTTCCCGCGCGAAAGCGCCTGTTGGAGTTGTACCTCGCCAAACGCCCCTTGGCCGACGACGTGAACCTCGACACGTTCGCCACGCGCCTGGAAGGTTACAGCGGCGCCGACATCAAGTACCTCTGCGACCGCGCCGCGGTCATCCCCTTCCTGCACGCCATCGCCGGCACCGCCGACGCGACGATCACCAACGCGGTACTGGACGAAGTGCTGGCGGGCACTCCAAAATCGGTGTCGGCGGAGCAGATCAAGCGGTTCGAGGCATGGGCGGCGGAGGCCGTGGCGGGGTGATGAATCAAACGAGTGTCACCTGCAGGTTTGGTATCAACGGGAAACTGCGCTTGTCGCGCGTGATCACCGTCAAGCCTTCGTGCAGAGCCGTTGCGGCGATCATCACATCGTGAGGCTGCAACGGGGTTCCCGCAACGCGCAACTGCGCGGTCAACCGCGCGTACGTTTCGGCAATGGCCGCGTTGAAATCGATGACGCGATAATCCCTCACGACCGCCTCGACCCGCGCAAGCCTCTGGGGCCGATGAACGGCATTGGCCAGTTCAACGCCTAACATAAGTTCGGCAACGGTAATGGCAGCGATCGCGGGCGTTGTGAACGCGATGGTTTGAAACAGTCGATCCAGGTCGAGTCGACCTCGTTCGGACGCGATGAAAACACCGGAATCGATCAGCGTTCCCAAGGATCCTCCACCGTCATGGGCTGGTTGCCCAACCGGATCGCTTCCTCGACGCCTTCGGCCCAACCGTCGTTCAACGGTTCCCAGCTTCTCAGCAATGCGACGAGGTCTGCACCGGTTCCGGTGCGCTTCGGCGCGGCTGAATCCAGGGGAACGATTCGCCCGGCCGGTTGGCCGTCTTTCTCGATCACCACCGTCTCACCCGACGACCTGACTCGTTCCAGCAGCGCGTCCAACGTCGCTGCTGCCTCGATGTTCGACACGCGGATTTCCATGAACGTATCATATCAAGGGAAAGACGACTTCGACGTATAATCTTGCCATCCACGCTACCGGCCTAAAGTTAGCAAAGGGGTACCTATGGAATCGGTCAACCGCTTCGGTGGCTCGGACATTATCTTGGAAACCGGGCCGGAGACCGTCCGCTGTTTCGGGCGACCGCGGAACGCGATGGCGGTCGCGGTGGGGTTGGGGGTGCTGGCGATGACCGTGGTGCCGGTCATCAAAAGCGCTAAGCCGATGATCGCCCGCGCTATTGGCGGACGCGGGTTCCGCGAGGATGACGTCACGTTCCTGACCATTGCGTTGTTGCCGTTCGTGCTCGTGCTGATCGTCCTGACGTTGGTCTACCGTCGGCGCCGCATGCGGCGGGGGTTCGAGATCGTCAACGGTATCGTTACGCTCTACACGCCCGACTCGGCGATCGGCCAGCATGTGCTTGAACGGTCGCAACTGGCCGGCGCCGAACTGGTGCGCTCGGCCGGTGGGGTCGACTTTCGCGTCCTGCGGCGAAACGGGCAGCCGATCCCAGTCTTGATCGGCTACGCCGCCGACGTCGTTGGCCCTGCGGTGGACGCGGTGAACCGGCTCGTGGTCGACGATCGCGTGGCCGGGTTCGAGGTCATTCCCCTGGCACGATTTGCCCCGCCAACCGCTGCGCCAGCGGACGATCCTCCGCTATAATGTCAGGCGTATGTCCGACCTCCGCGAGCAGTTGCAACAGCACTTCGGCCTGGACGATTTTCGTCCGTCGCAGCGCGCGGTTATTGAAGATGTGCTCGCCGATCGCGACGTGATGTGCGTGATGCCGACCGGGGCGGGAAAGTCACTCTGCTACCAGTTGCCGGCTGTGGTGAAGGGTGGGCTCACGGTGGTCGTGTCGCCGCTCATTTCGCTGATGGAGGACCAGGTTCAGCAGTTGCGCGACGAGGGCATCAACGCCCTGATGCTCAACAGCGCACTGAACGGCCAGCAGCAGCGCGAGGTGATCGCGACGCTCCACGACGACTTCAGCGGCCTGCTCTACGTGGCGCCCGAGCGATTCTGGTCGGGCAACTTCCTGCCGATGCTGGCGGCGCTGAAGCCGACGCTGTTCGCGATCGACGAGGCCCACTGTGTGAGCCAGTGGGGGCACGATTTCCGTCCCGAATATTCCCGCCTTGGCGAGGTGCGCGAGAAGCTCGGTTCGCCCGCCACCATCGCGCTCACCGCCACCGCGACGGACGATGTTCGTCAAGACATCATCCACCATTTGAATTTGCACGAGCCGCGCGTGGTGGTGACCGGGTTCGACCGCACGAACCTGCTGTACGAGTCTCGCCGGGTCGCTAAGGCGGCCGAGAAGGACGGTGAACTGCTGAACCTGCTACGGCAGGAAACGGGCAGTGGCATCGTCTACTGTTCCACGCGCAAGAGCGTCGACGAGGTGACCTCACTGCTGGCGGGGCGGCTCAAGGACCGTCCGATCTTCGCCTACCACGCCGGCATGGATGCCGCCGCCCGCACGGCCAACCAGGAACAATTCATGCAGACGCCGCGCGCCGTCGCGGTGGCCACCAACGCGTTCGGCATGGGCATCAACAAGCCCGACATTCGCCTGGTCGTTCACTACAACCTGCCGGGCACGCTCGAGGCGTACTACCAGGAGGCGGGCCGTGCCGGTCGCGACGGGCAGACCAGCCGCTGCGTGATCTTGTTCAGCTATCAGGATCGGTACACGCAGGAATTCTTCATCGATAAGATCGGGCAGGACAGCGAGATCGACCCCGCCACGATCGCCGACATGAAGCGGCACGCCACCGAGAAGCTCGAGTGGATGATCAAGTATGCGCAGTCGCACCAGTGCCGCCGGCAGATGATCCTCGACTACTTCGGCGACGCGGTGGCGGCCACGAATTGCCGCTGCGATGTCTGCCGGCGCAGCTCGCCCGACGCCGACGAAGCCCTCGCCGCCCAGCAGGTGGTGATTCCGGATGAGGTGACGCTGCTCGTGCGTCAATTGCTGTCGGCGATCGCGCGGCTGCGCGGCAAGTTCGGCGTGGGCGTCGTCGCCGACGTGCTCGCCGGCGCCAGCAACGAGCGCATGCAAAAGTGGGGGCTGGAGTCGTTATCCGTCTTCGGGCTGCTGCGCGTTTACGGCGCCAAGCGCATCGTGGCGATGCTGCACCGCTTAATGGAAGCCGGCCTGGCCCGCCAGAAGGACCCGGACGGCGTGAAGTTCCGCCCGGTCGTCGAGCTGACCGCCGCCGGCATCGTCGTGATGAAGGGCGAGCAGCCGCCCCCGGCCCCGCTGATCGACCTGATTCCGCGCGGCGCGGCCAGCAAGTCGTCCAGCGGCCCGCGCACGCTATCGCACAAGGGTCCGCCCATCCGCCAGTTGGAAGATGGCCGCACGCTGGAGTTGGTCGAGGTGCCCGAGGACGAGATGGACCCCGACACCGTCGAACGCTTCGGCCGCCTGCGCGCGGTGCGCACCGAACTGGCCAAGTCGCGCCAGTTGCCGCCGTACTGCATCGTCAACGACGCCACGCTGAAGCAGATCGCCCGCCAGATCCCACCCAACCTGTCGGCGTTGCAGAGCATCAAGGGCATGGGCCCGCACAAGATCAAGATGTACGGCGACGTCCTACTGCAGGCGCTGCACGAAGCGTAACACACCTACGGTGAAAGGAGCGGCCATGATCGATCCCACCACACCGCAAGGCATCGCATTTTGCAGGACGACCGAAGAGTACCTCACCCGGTTGGCTGTTGAAGTACGCGCTACCGAGGCCGCGGCCTTCTTCGTGAATGACGGGAACCTTGACACCATTACGCACGTTCGAGCCGGTACCTATACGCCTGACCTCGCGCAGCGCGCGATCGATAATTTCAAGGCGATCGCGCAGGGCGCGGTTGATCGCAAGGAGTGTCAGGCGAGGGAGATCGTGGCGCCCGGCCAAGGCACCCACCTTCAATTTTGCCTCGTGCTCCCCCTCCCGGCCGCTGATGGCAGTATCGTCAGCGTTTTCACGTTCATCGTGCGTGCCGAATCGCGTGAGGCCGCGAACAAGATGCTGGGAGCGTTAAGGGTGCCGGCGCCTCGCGTCTGAACGCGGGTGTCACCTCCCCTTGGAATAAGAACGCTCACTACCGCTTCACACATAGCGACCCAACGCGATGCGCGTTAGAACGGCAAGCATGCCCAAGCCCATCGTTGTCATCGGGTCGGTGAACATGGATCTCGTCTGTCGCACGCCGAGCATGCCGGCGCCGGGCGAGACCATTCTCGGCAGCAACTTCGTCACCGTGCCGGGCGGCAAGGGGGGCAACCAGGCGGTGGCGGCGGCGAAGCTGGGGGGCGACGTGCACATGGTCGGGCGCGTGGGGGACGACGACTTCGGCGCCCGCCTGCTGAACGGGCTGAAGCAGCACAAGGTGAACGTCGACCACGTCACCGTGTCCGAAGGAATCGCCAGCGGCATCGCGATGATCTTGGTCGACACAAAGGGGGAGAACTCGATCGTGGTCGCGCCCGGCGCCAACGCCAAGGTGTCGCCGGCGGACGTGGACGCGGCCGAGGACCTGATCGCGGGCGCCTGCTGCGTCATCATGCAGTTGGAGATTCCGCTGGAGACGGTGAAGCACGCGATCGCGCTCTGCCAGCGGCTGGGCGTCACGACGATCCTCGATCCCGCGCCGGCCGTCGCGAACATGCCGACGGCGTTGTTCGGTGTGGACGTGCTGACGCCGAACCAATCGGAAGCCGAGATCTTGCTGGGCCAGGACCTGACGCACCACGTGACGAAGAAACGCGTCGTCGACCCGAAGCAGATCGCCAGCGAACTGCTGGCGCGCGGGCCGAAGAGCGTCGTGCTGAAGCTGGGCGCCGCCGGCGCGATGGCGATGGACCGCGACGGGGAGATCGCCAAGGCCAACTCGTTCAAGGTAAAGGTCGCCGACACCACCGCCGCGGGCGACGCGTTCACGGGTGGGCTGGCGGTTGCGCGCAGCGAAGGGGCGGACATAAACACCGCGTTGCGCTTTGCCACGGCCGCCGGTGCGCTGGCGTGCACGGGGTTTGGGGCCCAAGCGGCGCTGCCGACGCGCGTCGCGGTCGAGAACCTCGTGAACGGGTAGGGCGGGGGCGCGAGCGCGGTACGGGCTCTTCTGCTAGACAGGCATTCCAAGGCGATGACTTATTGTCCTGCTCTGGTCCCCTCTCCCGCGTACTCGCGGGGGAGGGCTAGGGAGGGGCCGCATTTGGACAGGTCCACAATCAGGCCCCCACCCCAACCCTCCCCCGGAGTACCGGGAGAGGGGACCGGATATCACATCCTCACGGGCGAGGTGTCTCCATCATGTGCCCTGCAACGACCGCGGCGCGCAGCTTTCGACCGATGAGGATCGTCCGCCATACTTGCGGGCGGAACATCGAGGCCATTCCGCGCGGGCTGGTGAGCAGTACGCCGGTAGCGCTGGCGAACTTGCCCGCGGCGCGCAGCGGGTGGACGGCCTTTGCTAGACTCGCGGCTTCGCCAATCCGCAGGTTGATCAGTTCCAGCTTGCAGTACGCCGGCAGGCCACCGGCACCGTGACGAACACCGAGTTGGCGCAGTTCGCTTAGCCGATCCATGCCGCCGGTGGCGCTCTTGTTGGCGCCCACCCAGCGGTAGTGCGCCAGCTTCTGCGGCAGATACGCGAATCGCCCGCCGGCGGCGGCCAGGCGCAGCCAGAGGTCGTAGTCCATCGCGTAGTGCAGCGTCACGTCCAAGCCACCCACGGCGTCGAATGCCGCTTTTCGGAAGAAGCAGGCCGGCTGCACGATGAAGTCGCTGTAGTGAATCAACCGGTGATGGCTCCAAGGCTCCACGTGGGCGCAGTCGGCGATGAAGCGGTCGTCTACGTCGATGTAATCGGCGTTGCCGTAGACGACGTCGACCTCCGGGTTGGCCGCGAAGTACGCGCCGATCGACCGTAGCGCCCCGGCGGCGTAGGTGTCGTCGGAGTTCAGCCAGCCGATGATCTCGCCAGCCGCCTTCGCGATGCCCTTGTTCACCGCATCGCTCTGGCCGGCGTCCTTCTCGACGATCGCGGTCAGCTGGTCGGCGTACCGTTGCAGAATCGCAGGCGTCTCATCGGTGGATCGGGCATCGCAGACGATGTACTGCAGGTCCGGGTAGTCCTGCGACAGCACGCTGAGGATCGTCCGCTCGACGTACCGCCCCTGGTTGTACGACGGCGTGACGACGGTGATGGACGGGAGGGTGGGCATGGTGAACGTAACAAATGAGATCGCGCTGCACGGGGCTCAATTTCCTCTTGGGTGCCACGCGTTGCCGGAGTGGCCTTCATATAGCCGCCGGCTTGCCGGTGGTCCCTCTGCTCTTCAACGCGAAAAGAGAAGACCACCGGCAAGCCGGCGGCTATATGGATGCGTCATTCCACCCGCCCGCGCTTGCGGCACACCAGCATCAGCGAACTGCCCAACGGAAACGTGCCGATGCGCAACCACGGCGATTCCAAGCTGAAGATGCTCAACAGCGCCCGGTCGACCTTCGGATTGCCGAACTTCAGGTCGTGCCCCGTATCGCGGCCGCGCAGGTTCTTGGCCTTGCGCGCCAGCCAGATCATCGGCAATAGCAGCGACGAGAAGTACGTGCTCGACAGCGTCTGCCAGCGGTGCCCGTCAAACAGTCGTCGCAAAGTTCGCTTCGTGTACCGGCGATAGTGGTGGTTCACCACGTCGTGCGGACCCCACAGGCTCATGAGCGCTGGCACCGTCACCAGCACGATGCCGCCCGGGCGCAGCGCGCGGTAGACGGCCTCGATGGCCGGCTCTTCGTGTTCCACGTGTTCGACCACGTCGCACAGCGTGATGAGGTCGAACGTGCCCAGTTCCGAAAAATCCCAACCGCGTTGCACCGTTCGCACGTCCAGTCCCTTGGCCCGGCCGCGCTCGACGTTGTGCGGGTCCAGGTCGACGCCGACCTTGTCGGCGATCGTGTCGTTCGCCGCCAGCAGCACGCCACTGCCACAGCCAACGTCCAGCCAGCGCGAATCCGGCCGCGCGTGCTTGGCGATCGCCTGCAGGATGATCTTCCGCCGGGCGACGAACCACCAGTGGCGCTTCTCGAAGGCTTCGTACTCGTGCAGGTAGGCGTCGTCCATGCGATTTTGAAAACGGTCAATGACGAATAACTGCCGAGCCGCTATTGCCCGTCATCCCGATGGGAGCGGAAGCGACCTGAGGGATCTCGAACCACGGATGGCTCGCAGCTTGGGAGATGGGTCAGGTCCCCAAGGCTCCGCTTGCGAAGACACGTTATAAGCGTGCGGCAGCGTTCAATTGTTGTCAGTCCCGCTACTTAACCTTCATCCTTACTCTTCTTCAAACTGACCACATACAACGGCCGGCCCTTGCTGGCCTCGAAGATCCGGCCGACGTACTCGCCGAGCATGCCGTTGCTGATGAGCACGGCACCACCGATCAGGCACGAGACCACGACCTGCGACGTCCAACCCGGCACGATGAACTGCCCCGACAGCTTCGCCGCCAGCGCGTAGATCGCCACGCCCAAGCCCGCCAGCGCCACTGCGATGCCGAGGCCAAGACTCACGCGGAGCGGCAGGGGGGAAAACGAGATCGCGCCAGTCCACGCCAGCTTCGCCAGCCGCCGCCAGGGATACTTGCTTTCGCCTGCGGCCCGCGGTGGGCGGGCGTACTCGACGGCGGTCGAGGGGAAGCCGAGCCAGGCGACCATCCCGCGCACGAAGCGGTGCGTCTCGCGCATCTGTTGGAGCGCGTCGAGCGTCCGCCGGGAGATCAAGCGGAAGTCACCAGTGTCGGTCGGCAGGTCGGCGTAGATGAACGCCCGCATGAAGCGGTAAAACGCCCAGCCGGCGAGTTTCTTCGTGACCGGTTCACCCTCGCGCCGTAGTCGCCGGCCGTAGACGATGTCGTAGCCCAGTTCGTACTGGCGCACCATTTGCGGAATCACATCCGGCGGGTCCTGCAGGTCGGCGTCGATGACCACGATTGCATCACCTGTCGCGACATCGAGCCCAGCGGTGATGGCGGCCTGATGGCCAAAATTGCGGGCGAGCCCGATCACCACCACGCGCTTGTCCTCGTTGGCCCAGGTCAATAAGGCGTCGATCGTGCGGTCGGTGCTGCCGTCGTTCACCAGAACAATCTCGATCGCATACGGCTGCGCAGCGGCCCAGGCGGTCAGGTGATCGCGCAGGATCGGTACGACCTCCTGCTCGTTGTAGACCGGGATCACCACCGACAACAGTGCCGGCGCAGGTCGCGGGATGAGCGGGTGATAGGTCTGTGCCATCGCCAATGCATCTGACCGGTTCGCAGGATGGGAATCAAGTTTCCATGCAAACCAGAGCACCGCGGGCGGCACGAAATTGAAGGCTTTTGAGAAATCTTACAAACCGTCCTGTGCGGGCGGTGTCGGGTAGGGCAGAGGGTTGAACGACCATGTGATAACCGGAGCGCCATCATGTCTCGAATCGCCTGGATCGCGGTGCTGTCGTCGACGTCGTTGCTCGCCAGTTGCTCTCCCCGCGACGGCGCGTCGAACCCACATCACCGCCACTCGAGCTACTCCGCGTACGAATACAACCAGGAAGCCCAGCGGCGGGCGAACATCGCCCGGATGCACCGTGAGCGGGCTCGGCAAGACGAACTGACACGCGAGCAACCGGCCCGCCGAAACCCCTACGGCGACGTATCGCGCGGCCAAGTTACGCCACCACCGCCACCGCCGGCGGTGACACCTTACCCCAATCACCGGGCTGAGCCCTCGCATCCAGTGCCCCCGTCGCCGGGGAATGGCTTGAACGACCCTCCGGTCGCCGTGCAGCCACCGCCACCACCGGAGCACATTTACGTGCGACCGCCCGCCGAACGGGTGTACGTTTACCCGCCTGGGTACGACCCGAACCGCGGCTACCCGCACAAGCGCCACGACTACGACGATCGGCATTACGACCGTCGGCGGCCGTATCATCCGGTCCAACCGAGCGATCCCTACCGCCACGGACGACAGCGTGACCGTGACTACGGACATGGCCGCGACCGTGATCGTGACGGCAAAGGCAGGACGCCCGTGCCGACGCCACCGCCGAAGGCGCAGCCGGCGGAGCCCGCGCCCCCACCCAAGCGACCCATATTTGTTGTGCCCGATGAGCCAGCCCGGCCGTTCGTCGGGCCGCTAGAGGGACCGAAACTGTACCCCCAGCGGATCACTCCATCTCCTGCACCGGCACCTGCGCCGGAACCTGTGACGCCCGCACCTGCGCCTGTAGCGCCCGCTCCTGAGCCCGCTCCCGTTCCCCTGCCCGAACCGGTAGCGCCAGCCCCTGCGCCAGCTCCTGAACCACCCCCGGCCCCACAACCGCCGCCGCGGTCGGTCGAGCTATCGCAGCCTCCTGCACCGGTAGTGGGGCCGTTACGGGAACCGTCGCTTCGCCCGGAACCGGCGCCTGCTCCCGCTGCTCCACCACCACCGGCACCTGAGGCAACGCCGGAACCGCGTCGCGAGGAACCGACGGCCCGCCCGCGGCCCGAGCGGTCGGAGCGCAATAAGTCCAACGAGCGCGTTCGACCGGCCAACCGTCGCGATTGATCGTGCGATCCGTCTCATGTGTCGGCCGGTCGATGTGAAGGTTTCGCGCGTTCGCAAGGTTCCACAGTCGCAAGGGCACGGCTATGATCGCCCGTTGCCCTTTACAACCCCGAACGCGAGGAACCGGACATGTCGCTGAAATCCCTTGTCGCCAGTGGAACCAAGCTGTGGCTCGATAGCGTAGACCCCGAACTCGTGCAGAAGAACCGCGCCGCCGGCGCAACGGGGGCCACGAGCAACCCGATCATCATCTCCGACATCCTCAAGACCGGCTCGCGCGACGAGAAACTCGGCGATTTGCTCGGCAAGGGCTTGGACGACGACACGATCGCCTGGGAGATGACCGACGGCCTCGTGCGCGAGGCGCAGCAGGTCTTCGCGCCCGTGTGGCAGCAAACCAACGGCAACGATGGTTACGTCAGCTTCGAGCTCGACCCGCTCCTGGAAGACGTGGAGAAGCCCGTACCGCCGGAGGAAAAGAAACGCCGGTACATCGAGCTGGGCAAGAAGTGGGCCGCCGGTCATACCAATCGCATGATCAAGGTGCCGGCCACCGAAGGGGGCCTGGCGGCGCTGGAGGAACTGGCGGCGGCGGGCATCACGCTGAACGTCACGCTGATCTTCTCCGAGCGGCAATACACCATCGCCCGCGACAACGTCTGGCGCGGCGCGCAGCGGCGCAAGGACGGGCTGGCGAAGTTCAAGAGCGTCTACAGCATCTTCGTGTCGCGCGTCGACGTGTACACCGAAGCGGAAGTCCCCGACCTCTCGCCCGCAGCGCAGGGCATGGTGGGCCTCGTGAACGTGAAGCGGCTGTGGAAGATGAACCAGGAATTCTGGGCCGACAAGAACCTGCCCCTGCAGCAGGAGATCATCTTCGCCAGCACCGGCACAAAGAAGAAGTCCGACCCCGTCGACAAGTACGTGGCCGCGCTCGCCGGCAGCGATATCCAGACCAACCCACCCGGCACGAACGACGCCGTCGACAAGTTGAACAAGACCTACACCCGCCAGGTCGACCAACTGCCCCCGCAGGCGGTGCTGGACGAGATCGACGCGAAGGTGGATATCGACCAAATGGAAAAGACCCTCATGAGCGAGGGCACGAAGAAGTTCGCCGACCCGCACAAGGTGCTGCTGAAACAGATCGCCAGCAAACGGGCCGAGCTGGCTCCGGCGAAGTGAAACCCACGAAAAGGGGACATCCAAAATATCCACGCCCGACCGTCGACGATCCAACACCGCCCCCGGGTATTCTGGATGTCCCCTTTGCTGGCCCCTGCGGGATAACGGAATGCCGTTGAGCGGCCGCGGCGGCGCACACGCGACGCTCGACCGCAAGTGAAGTATACCGCCGCCGCGGTCCGCTCCAATGGCGGGTTATCCGTCACTCGTACGCCACGAGACAGTAGGGCTTTCCGTACGGGATCGACTCACCGTCGGCATTGAAGTACGCGACGATGGTTCCCGCGACGAGCCGGTCGCCGACTTTGAGCTTCGGCTTTGATGACAGATACCCTGGCCCGTTGAGCAACAAGAGGCACGAGCCATTGCCGTCATGACAGCGGGCAAAGGCAGTGCCCTGAGGGACAAAGGTGCTCCATACATTGTCGATCCAGGCGTCGAAGACGATCGCGCCGTCTCGCAATTGGCTGGCGTCGAGTTTGGCTTCGCAGGAAAAGGGCATGTGCTGGATAACTCCTATTATCCTGACCGGCGGCGCCGATTAGCATGCCGGCCGGGGTCGGGACGATGGGTTGACTAACGCGTGCGTCGCACGGGGTTACGGGCCAGGGCCCCGACGGACGGGACGATGAAATGCCTGGCCGGCGCACGGCCGTTGGAACGATAATCGGCGCGGGCGCGGGGATTGTCAAACGTCGGGGCGTTGGGGTGGGGGCGGATAAGTCTTGTAGGGTCCGCTGGTACTCCTGCGGACCCTCTTCGCTCGAACGATCAATCTACGCGGCGCATCGTCTCGACCGTCCGGTCCCGTTGCGGTAATGATATCACGTCCTGCCGAACGATCGCCGCGCGTATCGGCCGGGGGGCACGTTTTTCTTCACGCTGGTCACCTATCGGCGGGCGCGGTTCCTCTGCGATGACGTTGCGCGCGACCTGCTTCGGCGGGCGATCGCGGACTGCCGGGCCGTGTCGCGCCGTTCGAGGTGGATGCGTTCGTGTTGCTGCCCGATCACCTGCACACGATGTGGACGCTGCCCGCGGGCGATGCGGACTTCTCCAAGCGGTGGATGCGGGTCAAACGGTCGTTCAC
The DNA here is from genome assembly GCA_035998445.1 of Tepidisphaeraceae bacterium. Classification (NCBI taxonomy): domain Bacteria; kingdom Pseudomonadati; phylum Planctomycetota; class Phycisphaerae; order Tepidisphaerales; family Tepidisphaeraceae; species Tepidisphaeraceae bacterium. Next base: position 246,840 of record DASYHQ010000041.1, read on the forward strand.
GCGCGCGTGGGTGAGGGCCGGCGGGCAGGAGGGAGCCGTTAGCGCGTCCCGTCGCCACAACCGCCGGGGAATAAAGGGGTCGGGGAATAAAGGGGTCGGGAGTCGTTGTTGTCGACAATCAAAGACTCCCGACCCCTTTATCGACTGTTAAGCTCAGCAATCCACGCGATCGGGATGCAGTACAACGGAAGCCCGCAGAAACTGATCCAGAGCCACGGATTACCAGCGAGCACCGACCACCCGTCAGCCAGGCGAAAACCTAGTGCAAGGACAATCAACGGAAAACTGAGGCAGACCGCGACATACCAGATTGCCAGAAACCGCCCGGCCACCTTGAGCCGCTGAGAGATGCGTCGTCTGTGCTGCATAACGGATCTGCCGTTCACTGGCCGCGGCCGCGCCGACGACCATTCGAATCGCGGTAAACGTCCCGCGGCCGCGGTCCAGTGCAGCAGCGGCGGGTTAGTCGGTGGCCGAGTCGCCGTCGCCGTCGTCATCTTCGGGGCGGTTGTAGATGCCCGAAAGCCGCGGGAGCCGCTTGGACATCTCGACGTCGTTCTCGAACTTCCAACGCTTGCCGATCAGCTTGTGCTTCATCTTTTGGGTCGGCATCTCCCCGCCGCTCTTCTCCTGGAAGACTTCGCGCGCGACGTACAGAAACTGCTCGCCGCCCTCGTCACGCTTCTCGTCTTCCTCATCATCTTCCGGGTTCGCGAAGTCGGCGAGCGTGTCGGGGTTCGTGATCGCAGCGAGGTAAGCGGAGTGGCCTTGAGCAACGAGCCAACCCCGGAAGTAGAAGAAGCCGTCGTCCGAGCAGCCGCCCTGCATGAGGAAGGCAGCAGCCCACAAATCCCACATGTACGCGTGGCCGAGTTGCCGGTTGAACGCCTGCTCGAACGCGATCAGCTTTTCGGGCGGGAACGAACGCAGATCCTTCCGGACCGCCGCTTCGAGCCGATCCATGTTGCCCTTCGTCTTGCGACGCCCTCGGGCGATGATGTTCCAGAACTCTGCGTCGTCCACGGGCGGCTCCTCCACCGCATAACTACTATTATATCGTCCCCGTAGACGTATTATCCGCCGCCCAAAGCGGCTTCATCTCAGGCAGGATATATCGCCTAATCGCTGGCCGCAATCAAACTGTTGTTGCATGATTGTTTGGGCGATGGTAGGTATCTGCGATGAAGCTGCATCAACAGTTCGTTCGCGTCGCGGCGAGGGAGCGGTTGGCGGGAAACACGGTCGACGTGTACTGGATGTGGGTCGATCGGTTCCTGCGGTTCCACAAGCGGGGCGACGACTGGCGGCACCCGCGCGAGCTG
>DASYHQ010000042.1 GCA_035998445.1 Tepidisphaeraceae bacterium
GCCGCGCAGGTTGATCACGCCGCGGACATAGCCGGGCGTGCGCGGCACGGCCGTGATGTCCATGTAGCCGATGATCTCGCGGACCTTCAGGATCTGCAGGCCATAGCCTTCCTTGCCCAAGCCGAACGTGAGGTACTTCCCGGCACGCGCCGACGTCGCTGTGGACGCTCCGGAATCAGACACTGACATAGATGTTCCCTGTTAAGGACTATGCGGAATAATCTTACGCTGCCGTATAATTCGTCCTTGCGGGGCAGTAACTTGAGGCGGTCCGCTTTTTTCAGAATGACGGTGTTACCGGACGTTTGGCTGGCGAGAACTCCTGCGTCCACGCCGAGTCGTCCAAGTACGGATGACGGCAGGCTTCCGCGTACCAGTGAGGATGCCGTCCGGGCGGGTCTTGGCTATCATTCGGTTATGGACATCAATCTGCTCGTGCTGAGCGTCGGGAACTCGCGGCTGGCGATCGGCACCTTTATCGCAGGGGAACTTCAGGGTGTGGTCCGCGTGCCCCACAGCCAGCGGGCCGATTGGGCCGGGGTGATCGGCGAGGCCTGGCGCAAGATCGCCGACACCGAGGACCCCGCGATCGCCGGAGCGAGCGTCAATCCGACGATCGTCGAAGCGCTCGAGCATGCGGTTCAGCAGGCGACGGGGCAGGCGGTTGAATGGGTTGGCCGCGATCTGGACCTGCCGATCAAGGTGCTGACGGAGAACCCCGAGCAGACCGGTGTCGACCGCGTGCTGAACGTCGCGGCCGCTTACGAACAGCTGGGAAAGGCATGTGTAGTCGTGGATGCAGGGACGGCCGTCACCGTCGACTTCTGCAACTACGCAGGCGAGTTCCTGGGTGGGGCGATCGCCCCCGGCGCAAGCGTGATGCTCGACGCGCTGCACGAGAAGACCGCCAAGCTGCCGCGCGTGACGCTGGCGGTCCCGGCCGGCGCCTTTGGCACCGACACCGCCAGCGCAATTCAGCACGGTGTGTTCCACGGCATTCGCGGCATGGTGAAGGAACTGGTCGAAAACTACGCGACCACCCTCGGCACTTGGCCGGAACTGATCGCGACCGGCGGCGATGCGCAGACGCTGTTCGCCGACTGGGAACTCGTGCACGCAATTTCGCCCGACCTGACGATTTACGGTATCGCGTTGGCCTACACCGAGCACCACATTCGAAGGCCCGAGTGACCGAGTTCGCTTGAAGTCGGGCGAGTACGGACGGCTATAATGCCGGCATGTCGTTCAAGAACATCGACATGGAGGCCGCCATCCGCCGGATCGCTGAACGGCGCATCGATGACGCGATGGCGGAAGGCAAGTTCGATCGGATCGAAGGCGCCGGAAAGCCGTTGGACTTGGAGCCGATGCCGGCCGAGGAGAACCAGCGCATGATGTGGTGGGCGCTGCGCATCTTCAAGCAGAACGACGTTATACCCCACGAGGTCACTTGGCGCAAGCAGGTCGACCAACTGAAAGCGAATCTCGCGCAAGCCACGACCGATGATCAGCGGCGCTCGCTCGCGTTGCAGATCAACGAGCTGGTCCACAAGGTGAACACGCTCGGCACCAACGCGATGGCGGGAAACCTAGCGACAGTAGACGTGCCCGACGCAGCGACGTGACGTAGTGATGTAATGCCCAGCGTCCTACCCCAACCCGACCGTCTCGCGCTCGCGCTGCAGATCAAACAGCGGGCAACCGATCTCGGCTTCAACCTCGTCGGCATCGCGCCGGCTGGCCGGTCAATCTACCGCGACTACTTCGCGCAATGGCTGGCGGGCGGCAAGGCCGGTGAGATGCGCTACCTGCACAACCGCTTCGACGAACGCACCGACGTGGGGCAACTGTTGCCGGGCGCGCGGTCGGTCGTCTGCGTCGCGCTGAACTACCACGTGCCCCTGATGTCGGCCGAACCCGCTGATGTTAACGAGCGTGATGAGGTTCGGATCGCGCGGTACGCGTTGGCCGACGACTACCACGAGATCATCAAGCCGCGGCTGTACGACTTGGCCGACTTCATCCGCGAAGTCGTACCGGACGCGCAGACCAAGTGCGGCGTGGACACCGCGCCGATCATGGAGAAGGAACTGGCCGCAAGAGCCGGCGTCGGTTGGATCGGCAAGAGCACGAACCTGATCAACCCGTACATCGGCTCTTGGTTGCTGTTGGGCGAGGTCATCACCACGCTGGAGCTGCCCACCGACGAGCCCGCCGTCGACCGCTGCGGCACCTGCCGGCGGTGCATCGATGCCTGCCCGACCGGCGCCATCACCGCACCGTACGAGATGGACGCCCGCCGATGCATCTCCTACCTCACGATCGAACATCGTGGCGAGGTGGCCGATGAACTGGCTGGGAAGATGGACAACTGGCTGTACGGCTGCGACATCTGCCAGGACGTCTGCCCGTGGAACTCAAAGGCGATCGACTCGGACGAGCCGTCGCTGCAACCGCGCTTCGCCAGTGGAACATTGAACGCGAGCGAGTTGTTGAGCTGGGAACCCCAGACGTACTACGACACGTTGCGCGGCAGTGCGATGCGGCGCGTGAAGCTGCCGATCCTCAAGCGGAACGCCGAGATCGTCCAATCGAACATCGCACGCCCGTCCGGCCCCTCTCCCGGTACGCCGGGAGAGGGGCATTCGAACGTTTGACGGGTTCTGAGCCGAAAGGGACTACTGGTCGCTAAAGCGACCAATCCTGCGAAAGATTATTCGGGCTTGGGCTCAGTGTCTGGCAACGTCACCTCGATCGTCTTCACTTCATCGTTCCCGACGCGCACGCCACCCAGCTGTTCGACCCACTTCAGCTTGTCGGTGGCTTCCTTGTACTCGTTCATCGTCTTGAACCGCTCTCGCCGGACGATCTTGTTCTGCTGCTGCACCTTTTCCCAGCCACCGTATTGGAACTTGAAGTAGTACAGCTCGATGCGCCAGACCATGTTGCCACCGGCGGAGTAGAAGTCGCTGTCGCGGACGAGTTGGACGAGGGCGACCGCGCGGTCGTGGTCGCCTTGCAGCAGGAGGATGTCGCTCTTGTTATAGAACGACGGCACGTCCTGCACGATCGCCCGGATCGCCTCACGGTCGTCGGCCAAAAGCTCACCGGCGTCCGGTTTGGAGGGGGTGTCGTTGTACCAGCTCATGTCGACGCCTTGCAGCGTGGTGCCGTCCTTTAGCTTGAGCTGGACCGAGAGCGACGCGTCAGCCGGCGAATTGGCGAACGTGGCGGCGGGGCCGTTCACCTTGGCGTCGGTCGTCGTCGGCGGCTTGGCTGCGGTGGTGACAGTGCCGCTTTCGATGGCGGACGGGGCGATGACGGTGAGCGTGCCGGCGCGCATTGCGGCGGTGCACAGTAGAAGGATGAGCAACGTTCGAGCGAACATAAGCGCCTCGATCGGGGGAGCGAATAGGGTCTAGCTTCCTCTCACGCCGGAAGAGGGTTAAGCACTAACTGACGGCTCAAATCCCGCGACCCGAAGGTCTATAATGTCCCGAACGGAGCCTAAAGGCTAGCGTAACGGACCTATTCCAGTAGCGGCTTGTCCACTGGGCTCCACGGTTTGGAACTTCAAGCCGTGTCAGCGGCGTCGACCCTACAGCACGGCTTGGAGTACCAAACCGTGGCACCCAAACGCTACGGCAAGGTGCCCCCTGCACTAGCGGACAAAACCTCCGCGCAACATCTAACCTGCATCCCGCGGGCGGGCGGCGTCAGCAGACGAGACTCCTCCTGTCGAGGGCTGGGGCAACGGGAATCTGTTCGCATCTTTGGAATCTTATCCCCTGCCACCTCCCGGAGGGAGAGGAAACGTTTCGGCGGCGTCAGGCTCGAAAGGGGCGGTGCGTTCGAGCGGTTGCAGGGCACTGGTCGTGTCGACTTGAATGACGGCGTCGAACTGCTGCGGCAGGCTGGCGCGGAAGTAGTGGCTGAGGCGCTCGCTGCCGGGACGGTAGATGACGCCGATCGCGCGCTCCAGCCGCTCGGGTGTCAGCAGGGCGGTGGCGTCACGGGATTGGCGGAAGATCATCAGGAACTGCGGCAGGCCGACCTCGTGAAACAATCGTTCGTAGCTGCCGGCCAGCGATGGATTGACGTTCATCCGCTGCGCGGCATCGCCCCAGTTGTGAGCGGCGGTCACGGTGCCGGTGTGCGTGGTGAAGCCAACGTTGATCACCTGTCCCGCCCAGCGCTGGCGGCAGAGTTGGCCGACGTTCAGCTCGCCCCGGCGGCCCATCTCGGTGGCGCGGGCATCGCCCAGGTGCGAGTTGTGCGCCCAGACGACGACCTTCGTCTGCCGGCCGCGCGTGCGGTCGAGGTGGCGCAGCAGGGCGTCGATCGTGTCGACCATGTGCGTGTCGCGCAGGTTCCACGTATCCACCCGCCCTGCGAACATCTGGCGGTAATACTCCTCGGCGTTCTTGATCAGCCGTGCGTTCTGCTCGGCGAAGAAGTACTCGTCCTCGGGCGTCTGGCCGTCGCGCTTGGCGAGGTCGGACGCGCGCCGTTGCAGGTCAACCAGCTGCGCGATGACGCCGTCGCGGCAGCTCTTGTCCAAATCATAGCTGGCGGCGTAACCGTAGGCTTGCGGGTCGTCCTCGAACTGCTCGAAGCACCCATAACGGAACCGCGCCCGCCGGGCGGCTTCGGGGTCCACCTTGTCCAAGTACTCGACCACCGCGTCGATCGACCCGTACAGGCTGTAGAGGTCCATGCCATAAAATCCGCATTGCCGATCGCCCGCCGAAAGGGCGGCGTTGTGACGCTTCAGCCATTCGACGAAGCCGACGACGACGTCGTTGCGCCACATCCACTGCGGGAAACGTTTGAACCCGTCCAGCGCTGCAGCGGCGTCGCGATCGCCGTCGGATTCGATGCCGCGCACGTAGCGATTGACGCGATAGGCGTCCGGCCAATCGGCCTCAACAATGACCGCTCCGAAGCCGCGCTCGGTGATCAACCGTTCGGTAATCTGAGCGCGGGCGGCATAAAACTCGTGCGTGCCGTGCGACGCTTCACCGATCAGGACGATCCGGGCGTCGCCAGCAAGGTCGATGATGGCGTCGTAGCTCCCTGCGGCACCGGTCAACTCGATCGCGGCGTCGTTAAGGGCGGCAAGCGTGGCGGTCGTCTCGGTGATCATGGTCGCTCTGCCTCCGTCAAGCGAGGCAAGTCTGCAACGGCTGTGCCGAGCGATGGTCATCGGGCGAGGGAGACGCGAGATGCACACACAAACGAGAACCGGGCCGGGCAGTTTAACTGCCCGGCCCGGTTCATGTTAGAGGGTGAAGAACGATCGCCGATCAGGCCGGGACGAGTTCGACGGCACTGATGATGGCGTTGTCGCGTGCGGCGAGGAAGCGCAGGTCGAGCGAGCCGTCGGTGACGGTGACGTTGAACGTCTTGACCAGCGCGTTCAGCTTGCCGCCGGCCTCGGCGAAGATGTCGA